>DPSD01000088.1:0-2142 GCA_003538495.1 Accumulibacter sp. | reverse complement strand
CCCGGCCCGTGCCGGTCAGCGGCCGCAGGTCGGCCAGGATCGCCAGGGCTTGGTCCGACAAGGGAACCAGATGCAGGCGCCTGGCCTTCATCTTGCCCAGAGGAATGGTAATCAGCTTTTCCGCAAAGTCGACTTCCGACCATTCGAGGGCGCGCAATTCGCCCGGGCGCAGCGCAAAGAACGCCGACAACCTGAGAGCGCAACCCGTCGCGAACGCGCCGGAATAGGCCCACAGATCGCGCAGCAGGGCGCCGAATTTCTCCGGCTCGACGATTGCTGCAAAGTGGGTCTGGCGCTTGCTCGGCAGCGCGCCGCGAAGGTCCTGCGAAATGTCCCGATCGCAGCGCCCGGTGACGATCGCATAGCGAAGCACTTGCCCGACCGTCTGCCGTAGGCGGTGCGCGGTGTCCAGCAGACCCCGATCTTTTACGCGCCGCAGGACCGCCAGCAGCTCGGGCGCCCTCAACTCGCCGATGACTCGGGCGCCGATCCAGGGGAAGGCGTTCACTTCAAGAATGCGTAAGTTTTTCCAACGGGTGTGTTCGGTCCAGGTCGCCGCAAACTCCTTGTGCCACTCGCGGGCGACGGCCTCAAAGCTGTTCTGCGCGCGATGTGCGGCCGTCAGCTTGGCAGTCTTGCGGATCTCTCCCGGATCTTCTCCGGAAAGCAGGCGGTCCCGCGCCAGGTCGCGCGCCTTTCGGGCGGCCTGTAGCGAAACTGCCGGGAAGACTCCCAGGGCGATCGTCTTGCGCAGCCCGCCAAAGCGGTAATCCATGCGCCAGTACTTGCCGCCCTTGGGATCGACCAGCAGGAACATGCCCGCTCCATCCCTCAACTTGTAGGTTTTTTCCGCCGGCGCCGCCTTCGCGACTTGCATCGCCGTGAGCCTGTTTGTCGCCATTCGATCCTCGCGCACCAAGTGTCAGCGGTTCGATCCCCCGCCAAACGTATACCGTCAACGGTTTTCCTTCTACCGTCAAGTGTACCGTCAGATTGCTGGTATCTGCTGGTGTGGCATGGTGTGGCGTGGATCAACAAAAAACCCTGAAAGCCTTGCGCTGTCAGGGTTTGTGGGGTGGGGTGGTGCGCGGTGATTTGGGGGGAATGGTGGGCGATAGTGGGTTCGAACCACTGACTTCCACCGTGTGAAGGTGGCACTCTACCACTGAGTTAATCGCCCCAATTCCTGTTGCAGCGATGATGTCACACCGAGATCGTCACCACGCACACGGCTGCAAAGCTCATCTGTTTCCGCATGGATCGGTACCTTTCCGCCCCGGTACGGTCCGCCATAGCCACGGAAGCCGGGATTACATCACAAGTCGCTAGCCCGGTCAATCCGCTTAACTGGCACGGATGCAGCTGGCGTAAAACCCGGACCACCACTTTTCGCTGTGTTAGGATCAATGATTGCCAGGGTGTTGGTCTGGTAATTATCGCTTGTGCATGAGCGAAGGAGGTGTTGGCGAGAGGGCTTTTATTGATCGCAAGAATCTGGATGGAGGGCCTGTGCTATGGAACTGGCAATGCGTTTCAAGAATGACAAGCTGGTTGGCGATTTCTGGGGAGGCCTTGCGGCGATGCTGGTCGCTCTGCCGTCGGCGATCGCTTTTGGCGTCACCATTTATGCCTCGATCGGTCCTGCCTATGCCGGTCTGGGCGCACTCGCAGGGATTCTCGGAGCGGCTGCTCTCGGCCTGGTGGCGCCGAGCCTGGGTGGGACCAATCGGCTGATCACGGCGCCGTGTGCACCCGCCGCTGCGGTTCTCTCGGCGTTTGCCATCGAACTCGTGCAACTGGACGTCGACCCGGCGTTCATCGTGTTGCGGCTGACCGCCCTTGGCCTGGTGGCCGGGTTGATTCAGCTCCTTCTCGGCTTGATGCGGATTGGCAGCCTGATCAAGTACATTCCATTTCCGGTGGTCAGTGGCTACCTGACCGGGGTGGGCCTGATCATCATCGGCAGCCAGATTCCGAAATTCCTCGGCGTATTCGGCAATCAGTCCCTGTGGCGCACGCTCACCTCACCGCAGACATGGCAATGGCAGAGTGCGCTGATCGGCGTCGTCACGGCGACCGTGATGCTTGGCGCGCCTTTGGTTACCCGCGTTGTGCCGGCGGCCATCCTCGGCCTGCTGGCCG
>DPSD01000130.1 GCA_003538495.1 Accumulibacter sp. | reverse complement strand
TCGTTCACTTCGTCCCAGCCTCCTTCAGGCAGACCGCTTCCTTTCGCTCTGGCCGTTCTCGGGATGAAGCGCGCCGTCAGACCCGGGAGAGCGGCGGACGTAAACACTTGCCCTTGCCGCGAAAGCTAATCGTATGCCTTGTCGTTGGGCGACTTGTACAGTTTCTTGAGGGCGTAAGAGAGTGCGAAGTTGAGGTTCAGGCCCTTCGGGGGGATGGGCTGCAGGAACCACTTGGCGTAGAGCTTGTCGGCTTCGCCCGAGGTCATCACCTTGGCGAGCGCTCCATCGACGACCTTCTTGAAGGCCTGGTCGTCCTTGCGCAGCATGCAGCCATAGGCTTCGTACGACTGCGGCGTACCGACCACGGCCCACTCGCCGGCGTTCTTGGCTTTTGCCATTTCGCCGTACAGCAACACTTCGTCCATTACGAAGGCCGCCGCGCGGCCGCTTTCCAGGGTCAGGAACGCTTCCCCGTGATCCTTGGTGCTGATGATTTTCATCTTCATGTTGTTGTCTTCGTTCATCTTGCGCAGCAGACGTTCGGAGGTGGTGCCGGCGGTGGTCACGACATTCCTGCCAGCCAGATCGGGAAAATCCTTGATTCCGGAGTTGGTCTTGGTCATCAGGCGGGTACCGACGACGAAGATGCTGTATGAGAAGCTGACCTGTTTCTGACGTTCCGTGGTGTTGGTCGTTGAACCACATTCCAGGTCGACCGAACCATTCTGGACCAGCGTGATGCGATTCTCGGAGGTGACGGGCACCAGCTTGACATCAAGCTTGGCTAGCTTCAATTCGGCCTTGATTGCATCGACGGCCTTGAGCATCATGTCCTGCGAGTAGCCGATGACCTGCTGCTTGTCGTCGTAGTACGAGAACGGGATCGACGATTCGCGATGGCCGAGTGTGATCACCCCGGTATCCTTGATCTTCTTCAGCGTACCGGTCAATTCCTGCGCCATAACCGGCACCGACATCAGGGTGGTGGCAAGCGTTGCTGCAATGGCGAGGCGCCGCAAAATTGTGATCATCGTCTCTGTCTCCTTCTCAAACGGAAAATTGGTCAGCCGCCGGCTTCAGTTCGGGCCGGTCGGGAAAACGATGTCGCGCTCGCCGGCCTGCGGCGCGCGCAACGACTGCTGCCATCGCTGGTCTTGCCAAAGGAGTTCGACGACGCGATTCGCCGGCTGGTAGACGGCACTGTAAAGCGTGCCGTAGCCGCGTCGGTAACTGGTCTGAAACAGCGGTGGCCGCAGCAGCGCCGCGGCAACGTCCGGCAACGAATGGGTCTTATCTACCAGATGTTCCAACTCGGTCAGCCGCTCGACGGCAGAAGTCGCCTTGGCGTGCTCGGGCCAATCCACCTTGTGCTGGAAGTTGGTGATCGCCCGACGGCGACTCACATAGGTCGCCACGTCGGGTCCCACGAACACGGTGGCCCAGTGTCCTTCAGTGTCGAGAAGGGTGATGCTGTAGGACATGTGCACCGGGACGCGTTTGAGGATAGCGCAGGCGTCGTCGACCGTGCTCGACACTTCCAGCAGGTAGCGCATCACCAGGGGGATGCCGAAGCCCTGGCCGGCTTGAGTTCTGCCCCCGAAACTCAGTGAGGCGGCCAGGCCCGCCTCGTTCATGCCATCCAGCGCGCCCCAAAGACAATCGCTCATGGCCAGCACCCGCTGACCGCACCAGCGGCTGGCCAGCCAGTTTCCTTCCAGCAACGCCGGGGCGTAATCGTAGTTGCGCACCAGTGCCGGGCCTTGCGTACCGAGGGGATCAATCCACACCGCCTGCGCGCAACCGGCGATGTAGGCCGGCGGGCACCACATGGACAGCGCCCGCGCCTCGACATCGCCACCGCCAGCCAACTCGACCAGCCGCTCCCAGACGGGCACCAGTTCGGGCATGTGCTGGCGCAGGGCACGCCGGCTTTCAAGGTAGCTGGGGCGACCGAAGACGCCGCTGCGCAGGTACCAGTCGCGGTAGCCCGGCCAGCAGCGTTCGAAAAGCGCCTGCCACGATGGGCCGGGCGCGTCTTCCACCAGAGCGGTAAAGCGCTGGTGGATCGGCAGGTCCGCGTGCGGCACGGCGGTCAAAGGATCTTGAAGGCGCCGGGCTCTGGTGCTGCCTCGTGCTCGGTGGTTACGATCGGTTTGCCGGCATAGTACTGCTTGATGCCGCGAATCCAGTCACGGGCGCGGAGGTTGAGCTTGAAGTTGTCGTCCATCGAACGACCGCGCGTGATCAGGATGCCCAGGTCGGCCCCCTCGTAACGATAGTCACCCGAGCCGGTAATGCGCAGGAAGAAGGCCTCGCGCTCGCTATCGATCGCCTGGCGGTTATAGTCGAAGCGCTGGAAGCTGACGCTGCCGTCTTCGCTCATGCGGTAGATCCCGGTGCCCGGAGCGTGCGTGACCTGATCGACGTTCTTGTCGGTGTACTTCATCACCACCTGCGACCAGGAATCGATGAAATGCGGCTGGGCCCAGCGCTCGTTGATCTCCCTGACGTTGAGGTCAAACGGCACGCCGGAGAATTCCAGCAGGTGGAAGAGGAAAAGCGGGGCGTCGGCATAGGCGAACGCCGCATGGTTGGTCATCGGACTGGCGCCGCAGACGCGCGGGTTCAGTTCGCCCAGGTAGACCTCGCCGTCTTCCTGGTCGATCAGGAAATCGAGGTCGAAGTAACCCCGATAACCCTCCTCGATCAACTGGTTGCCAAAGCGTTCGGTCATCTCCCGGACCTTGGCGCGGACGGCTTCGGAGAAGGCACCCGGAAAAACCTCGTTGCCACACCAACCGCCCTTGTAGGGCGTCAGCTCGCTGGCGCCGACGACTTCGGTAAGCATCGGCCCGACCAGCGTTCCCGACTGCGTGGCGCAGGCTTCGAGCGTCGCCCCACGGCAGTTGATGCGCTTCATGATCTTGATTTCGGGATCTTTGCAGATGTCGTCCTGGTGCTTGTTGAAGTCATCTTCCGACGAGATGAAGAAGGTCGTGTGGCCGGAATCGCCGAAGGCCGACTGCAGGACCAGGTTCTTGCCCAGTCCGTGGCGTTCGGCAATCTCCATCAGATTGGCGAAGCTGCTCACCTTTTCAAGCGCATTCGGTACCGACAGTACGCCGGCCTTGTTGCCGATGCGCACCGTTTCCATCTTGTTGTCGCAGCGCTGGCGCAGCTTGGCCGGCGGAAACCAGACTTCCATGCCCAGTTCCTGGGCCAGCGCCTCGGTTTTCTCGTCGAACATCAGGAACGTGGCTGCCGGGCTACCACCCCGGCGCTCGATGAAGTCGATTACGTCCTTGTGCTGCAACATGTAGTTATTGATGTCTTCGATCGATGTGAACTCGTCGTGCGGCGTCTCCTGCGGAACGAAGACGTTCGGATGCCGGCCATCGAAGCAATCGATGTAGCTGATGAACCGGAAGCGATTGACCCACTGGTCGATTCCGAGCAGATTGAAGTTGGTGGCGCTGATGAAATAAATCGGCCGCTCGTTGCGGTGGAACATCAGCCGCAGGTCGGAAATCGTCTTAACTTTGAAAGTCATCTCTGTCTCCTCTTGGTTATTGTCACAACAGGACTGCTGTGCTGGAGCCGGCCACCGGTCAATTCATTCGTTTTCCACCTGCGCCGCGGTCGAATTGATCTGGGCTTTCCAGACCGCGTTCGCCTGCCCGGCTTGCTCCAGTGCCGCCTCGGTATAGATGCGAAAACCGAGTTCGGGCCGGAAACCATGGATCTCGCGCACGTCGAGCGCCTGCATGAACTGCAGTATTTCGGCGCTGATCACCTGCCCCGGCACCAGAATCGGGAATCCCGGCGGGTAGGGGATGACGAACTGGGCGGAGACGCATTCGCGCCCGTTCTTGATCGCCTGCGCCGTTTCTTCCATGGTCAGGTACTCGCAGTTGCCGTCTTCGTAGCCAAGGAAGAAAGCGCTGCGTACGTCGCCGTCGCGCGTCTCGCTCTGCCCGTCGAGGCTGTGGCCACGGAACGCCTGGTGGAAGCAGGAGAAGTTGGGCAGCGGCGGCAGTTCGAGGGTGAGCGAACGCACTCGTTTGTCATGGATGCGGCGTTCCGGGGTGCTCATGTCGGCCACCCGCTCGTCAACGTCGCCGGCGATCTTGACCAGCACGCCGAGCAGGTAGGCGATGGTCGAGCGGGTGGTGCCGATGTTGGTCATGAACAGCACCGTATTGCGCGAGGTCTTGTTGATCTGGATGTCGTACTTGTCCATCAGGTACTTGTTC
>DPSD01000150.1:19241-20531 GCA_003538495.1 Accumulibacter sp. | reverse complement strand
GCAACATCATGCCCGGCATCACGCCGTCGAACACACACGCGACCAGCGACGGCAAGCACGTCGCCATCGGCGCCAACGGCGATGCGATCTTCAGGCGGCTAATGCTGGCGATCGGTCGCGACGACCTCGCCAACGATCCGCAACTGGCCGATAACGCCGGCCGCGACGCGCGTCGCGACGAACTGTACGCCGCCATCGATGCCTGGGTTGCGGCACGCCCGGAAGCCGAAGTACTGGCGACGCTGGCCGCCGCCGAAGTGCCGGCCGCACGCGTGTACTCGGCCGCCGACATCGTTGCCGACCCGCAGTATCTGGCCAGACAGATGATCGAAACGGCCACCCTGCCCGACGGCAAGGTGTTCAGGATCCCGGGCATCGTTCCAAAACTGTCGGCGACTCCGGGCGGCACCGAATGGCTGGGACCGGCGCTCGGCGAACATACCGACCAGACGCTGCAGCGACTCGGCTATTCGGCCGCGGCGATCAGCGCCCTGCGCGACGCCGGCACGATCTGAAGCGGCGCTTCGACGCCTGCTCCTGGGGCTTACGAAAACTCGTAGTCGAGTCGTCCGACACACCCTCGCCAATAGGGCTTCGGCCCCTGTGGCAGCAGCCAGCGTACCTCGCCACGCATCGGCACCCACATCCCATGATGCTGCTCATGAGCGAACCACAGACCCTCCCACGGCAGGCTCGCCAACTGGCCAGCCAGCAGGCAGGCACGCGCTTCGGCGCGCACCGATTCGATCAGGCCCGCGTCGTTGAAGCCGAACAACAGGCTCACCGTCACCTCGCCATCGGCCAGCGTGGCGATCGCCGAGTGCGCGTCGACCGCTTGCCAGACCACCCCCTGGCTGGGTAACAGGGCGGTCGGATAGCAGGCCGCCTCGGCCAGGAAGCGCATCAGCTCGGCCTCGGCGATGGCGCCCCTGCCATGCACCCTGCCGAGAGGGAAGAGCCCCAGAAGCGCTGGGTGCAGCGTCCCTTCACCCGCCACATAGGCATCATGCACGTGCACCGTGACGCCCGGCGCGACCGTCACCCGCGCGTCCCAGAGAAACCCCGGCCGGCGCATGCAGACGCGCTGGCCCGAGGTGAAGGGCTTCCAGTTGTCGCCGCTCCTGGCAATGTTGAAGCTGCCCGAATGTTCGACGACCAGCGCCCGCAGCAGCGGCTGACCGACCGTCAGGGCGAGGCGAAAGTAGCGCTGCACGGGGTCTGGCAGTCCAACCAGCTCGCGCGCGTCAAAACGCGCCGGCAGCACCGCTTGTCGTGCGGCGTCCAGGCCGG
>DPSD01000150.1:0-18879 GCA_003538495.1 Accumulibacter sp. | reverse complement strand
CCGACGAAGGTCAGCACCGCCACGAAAACAATGGTCAGCAGTGGTTCCATCCGGATCCGGGTATCCTCGCCCTGGCAGGCCCCTGGCGGGGCAGCAGCGGCCGCGTGCCGCGGCAGGGTTCAGTCTATCACCGCGCGGGGCTGCCGCGCGCTCGGCGGAGGCCCTGCTCGGGAGTGATTGCCGACCACTCCTCGACTTCCGAAAGGCGGCACCCCAGCCTTCTGGCCATCCCGCGGGCGCCGCTGCGCATCACCGCGAAGTGGCGCCAGGCGAAGACCGGCAGCAGCACGAATGCCAGCCGACGCATCCATGCCTTGCGCAGCTCGACGTCCCAGCGATAGGTCAGGAGGACGGCGCCGGGCCCGTCTTCGGTGATCACCCACAGGCCGATCCCGTGCAGGTCGCCACTGGCGTGTCCCTCGAGTTCCCGGCAGGGGTCCGAGCGGACGCTGGTAATCACCATCAGCAGTCGGTAGCCGAGGCCGCTACGCCAGCGGAAAGCGTGCCGTGCACCGATACCCTCGGCATCGCCTTCGGCGAGCCGGGTGACGCCGAGCAGATGTGGCCACCAGGCCGGCCAGCCGGCGGGTTCGCCGAGCAGCTCCCAGAGACGCTCGCGGGTCGTTTCCAGACGCCAGCGGCTGATCAGCAGCAGGCGCCGGCTCACCGTGCTGACCGCATGTTCGGGCCCCCTCGGCTACGCACGAAGGCCATCGCGCCGCTGTCGCTGAACACCCCGCCGTGCTCGCTGCCAGCCGGCGCGAGGTGAAAATCGCCGGCGCGGACCAGCAGATCGCCGAAGAAGACATCGCCGCTGAGCATCATGCACTCCTCGTCACCGGCATGGACGTGCGCCGGCAAGCAGCCGCCCGGGCGCCATCGCAGGAAGCGCGAACGCATCTCGCCGTCCTGCCAGAGGAGCTTCTCGTCCACACCATCGGCGACGCTCAGCCAGCCTTCTTCGCTGGCGAAGCACGTGTGGACCGCCGGTCCGTCGCCCGGCAGCAGGCCGCCGAGCAATTCGCCGATGGCCGCCTGGCGGTGGCCGAGCGAGGTCCCGCGCAGGTAGGCCAGGCCGCCAGCACGCGACGAGATGCGTCCGTGCCGGCTGCCCGGCGGTGAGACGTGGTAGTCGCCAGGACGCAGCTGCAGGTCAGCCAGGTGCAGGTCACCGCGCAGAATGATGCCTTCCTCGAGGTGCTGGTGGCGATGAACCGGCAGGCTCGCACCGGGTGCGAATTCGATCAGCACCGACGCGCCTTGCGGCCCCTGCCACAGCATCTTGGCCGCGATGCCGGCCCTGACGGTACGCCAGATACCATCGCCAGAGCGAACGGTGCGCAGGCCGGCGTGTTTGCGCGCACTCTCGCCGACGCGTTGCAGCAAGCGGCGGCGCAGGCCGGCGTGGCTACCGGCAGACAGTTCCGCAGGCGCCAGCGCTTCGCAGAGCAGCTGCCTCAGGAGATGCTCGTCGCGTGTGCCAGCGTCGTCGGCAAACGGGTGGAGATCGGCATTCATCGGGTCACCATCGGGGAAGGGGAATCGTCGGCGCCCAGCAACTGGCGCAGGCGCAACAGCGCGCGCCGGATGTGGGACTTGACGGTACCCAGCGGCAAGCTCATCTGGGCGGCGATTTCCTCGTGCGAAAGCCCCCGGAAGAAGGCCAGCGCCAGCAATTGCCGGGGCAAGGGATCGAGGCTTCGCAGCGCCGCGTGCAGCCGATGCTGTCGCTGCACCGCCGCCAGCAGATCCTGCGGATCGGCGTCGTCGGCGAGCGCAGCCAGGCGCTCGTCCGCCAGCGGTTCGGCGCGGTCGCGACGGCGCAAGGCATCGAGTGCACGGCTGCGGGCAATGGTCAGGATCCACGCCACGGCGCTGCCGCGCGTCGCGTCAAAGCGCGGCGCCTGCCTCCAGACCTGCCAGAAAACGTCCTCGGCGACCTCCTCGGCGGACTGCACCTGGCGCGTGATGCGCAACGCCAGACCGTACACCCGCCCGGCCATCGCCTCGTAGAGCTTCGCCAGCGCCTGCTGGTCCTGGCCAGCGACCGCGGCGATCCACGCCTGCAGTTGCGCCTCACCGGCCAGCGCCCGATAGCCGCCGCGCGCGCCGTCATCGAACACATCCGTCTCGCTCATGTCGTCGCTCTCGCCGACGCTGGGTAACGGCCCATTGTGCCCGATCACGATCTCGCAGCCAAACGACGCCGCGGTTTCCGGCTGCTGCTCTCGCCGCCACCCGTCGACCGGGTCGGTGGCGCCCGACGGACGCAGGAGCACGCCGGGGTGCGGCAAGCGGGAAGGCAGCTCATCGGCATTTCGTGGCGTCATCTTGCGCTTACTCCGGATAACGGTGCCAAGCGGCTAGCCGGGCGACAGAAACCATCCGCCCGTGGAAAACACCAGAAAACGGCACCTGGCGGGGCACCGTACATTTGTCACCTGATACGGCCGAGCGCCGCTTCTGGATGCACGGGAGCTGCGGCGCCGGCCCATATCAGAGCAAGAGCTTCAGGTCGAAGGCGCGCTCGATCAACCACACACTGGCCGTCGCGATCACCAGCAGCGAGCCGCCGGCGAGCACGCCGCGGCGATAGATCCAGCGCTTGCGGACGCTCCACGCCAGCGGCAGGAAGAGCGCGACCACCGCCAGCTGGCCCAGCTCCACGCCGACGTTGAAGGCCACCAGGGCGCTCAGCAAGGCGGCGTGCGGCAATCCCAAACCAGCCAGCACGCTGGCGAAGCCGAAGCCGTGAATCAGGCCGAAGATGAAAGCCAACAACCAGCGGCTGTTTCGCGCCAGTGGAATCAGGTTGTTGAGCGCGGCGACAATGACCGAGGCGGCGATCGCCGACTCAACCCACCGTGAAGGCGGTTGAACGACGTCCAGCACCGCCAGCGACAGCGTTATCGAGTGGGCGAGCGTGAACGCGGTAACCACTTTGAACACATCCCGGAAGCAGTCCCGGAAGCGCTCGGCTCCGTTCCAGGCGCGGTCGACGCGAATCAGCACGGCCGGCAGGAGCAGCGACAACAGAAACAGCAAATGGTCGAAGCCGCCCCAGATGTGCCGGACACCGTGCCCCATGTAGTCCAAGAACTGGCGCAGCGGCGTCGTTTCGCCGAGCTGGAACTGCTGTACCGGGGTCGCGTCGCTGAAGATGGCGGTGCGCGTCTGACCCGCATGCTGCAGGCGCAGCAGCCCGCGGTGCTGCGGATCCAGATCGAAGAACAACCGGTAGCTGCCAGTGAAGACTTGTGGGACATGCCCGCAAGTGGCGGCGAAACGCAATACCGCGTAACTGCCATCGGTGTGTTCGTCAACCAGCTGCGCGACGACGCGCGCCGGACACCCGTCGCCGTCCGCCGACAGTTCGAGCCGCGCCAGCGCGTAAGCGGCGATATCGGCGTGGTGAGCGCGCAGTTCGCCCCAGGTGATCGCCCCATCCTGATCGTCGTCAAGGCTGATCGCGTAATCCAGGTCGCGCAGGGCGATGTCCCATTGTCCCTGGATTCCGTGGTCGTCGACCTCCAGGCTGAGGTAGCTGTCGCTGGGCTTGTGTGCCAAAGCCGGCGGCACAGCCAGCAGGACGAACAATAGAACGAGCGCTCTCAGCACGCGCATCGAGAGGAAGCCGGCGGTCACCATCGGTCGTCCTAACGCAGCAGGCGGTTGACGGCAACGTCTTCGGCGCCGGACTGCGCCAGCCATTGGCGAACGCTGCCTACCCCGGCCACGTCGCGAGCCGCCAGCGAAGCTTCCAGCAGCAAGCGCAGGTCGGGCAACTCCTTCTGCACTGCCCAGTTCTCCCGCGCCAGCGCCAGCGCGGCCGGTGGGTCGCCCAGCAATTCCAGCGTGAAGCGCGCTTCTTCACGCAGGTGCACGCGCTCGCCGCGCATCCGGCTGGCCGCGAAGCGTGCCCGCAATTGCTCGACGCGGGCGTCGCATTCGGGTGCCTTCAAGGCCTTGAGGGCGAGCGCGTAGCGCAGCAGCAGGGCGTCGCTACGCGGCTCCGCGGCGAGCAATCTGACCACCTCCGGGGCGCGGCCGCGGTCGAGCAGGAAGTCGGCGCGAGCGGCCAGCAGATAGTGATCGCCTGGGTCGATCGCCAGCGCCTGGCGGAAATGAGCCTCGGCCTGGCTGTCCAGACCGGCTCGAACGGCCATCTCGGCCAGCATCGACAGGACCCAGGCGCGGACCTCTGGTGGCGCGTCGGGCTGTCTGTCCAGCAGCCCGGCGAGCGCTTGATGGCTCTCGCGCAAACGGCCGTTGACGCCGGCCAGCCCGTAAGCGCACGCCGCCCACACCAGCTCGGTGGCCAGGCGTCGCAAGGCCGCACATTCGGCCGCCGCGGCGGCAAAAGCGCCTTGCACCTGCAGGATCGTTGCGCGGGTCAGCCGAGCCTGGCCGTCACGGGGATTTCGCCGTACCAGCGTCGCCAGGTCGGACAAGGCGGCGTCGAAATGGTGCGTACGCTGGCGCAGCGTCGCCCGCACCAGCAGCACTTCGGAAGGCGGTTCAGGCAGCGCCCACCATCGTGCCAGGCTGGACTGCGCGTAGCCGGCGAAGCGCGGATCACCGCTTACCCGGCCCAGCTCGGTGTAGCGGCGCGCGAGCTGTACCGCGAGGTCGAGCCGTTCCGGCTGCCTGGCGACTTCCTGGCGCAGCGCGCGCAACTCGCGGGCGACGGGGTCGGCTGGCGCCAGCGGCAAACGTTCGAGAACCTGCTGGTCGGCAGTCGGCAGGTACGGAACGGCCATCGCGCCGGTCGCCACGAGCCACAGGGAAGCGAGCAGCGCCGGCCAGGTGAGCCGGCAGTGGCCAGAGTCGATGGTCCTGTTCATCGTCGTCCTCGCGCGTACGCACTGATCGGCCGCCGGCACGCTGGCCGCCCGCCCCCCGGTCGCTCGGCCGGAGCCAGGGGCGGGTGTGACCGGCGCTCAGTTCTGCGGGCAGAGCACCGGTACGAAGGGCGACGTCGGCGCCACGCAGCCCGGCGTACCGGGTTTCTGATGGCGACTGTCGCGCCCGCTCTGGGCAAAGGCCACGTAGGGGAAGGTCTCCTGGTAGGGCACGTCGTTGCTGTTGACGCCGTCGCCGATGCGGTTGTTCGGGAAGACGTTGAACGCCGGCTTGAGTACGCCGACGACCACCCGCGCCGCGATGTCGGTCACGTCGTCGGAGACCCGACGGCCGTTGGGGAAGCCGCCAAGGTCGCCGGCCAGGACCGCCAGGCGCTTGCGGCTGGCCTGGGCTGTAGGCGGAATGCCGGTGTTCAGCCGCAACAGGTCGGCCACGGGTCCGGCCTGTGCCGGCGTGCACCCGGGGCAAATTGGCGCTGCGTAGGTCACCAGCGGCAACAGATCGACGCGCGGGGCCGCCGGGATGGGCACTGCGCCCGCGTAGGCGGCGTTGATCACGCGGGCGAGCAGCGGATCGAGCAGGTAACTGGCAAACTGGCTGTCATTCTTCGGCTCGGCCATGCTGAACTTGTCTTTGTCGCCAGTGCCGATCAGCAGTTCGTTGATCAGTGGGTTGCCCATCCGCTGAATCTGCACGAAGTTGGTCGACAGGGACGGCTTGCCGCCCGGAGTCGTCGGCTGCACCTTGATGCGCGGCCTCGAGGTGGTGGCGTAGGTGCCGATCACCGCCTTCGCGTCGCTGGCCGGGTGGCTGGCGCCGTCGCTGGTGAGCATGCCAATCGGCAATTCGATGGCAATGCTGTTGACGTTGTAGCCGGCGACCGAGTCGGGCGCGAAGTTGTCGCTGCCGACCGCGTCCTGATCGTTGGTGAGCACCGCCGGGACGCCGCTGGCGAACGCGCCGGGGCGGAAGTTGAGGGTGTCGAAGGCAGCCCCGAGATCGATGTAGAACGGATCGTCGACGGTCCCGGCGAAGACCCTGACGCCGCCGCCGAGATTGTAGATGCCCTGCCGCGCGAGGTACGGGTAGTCGGGCATCGTGCGCGGCCCGACGTTGGCTGGCACCGCGTACAGCTTCTGGCTGCCGCTGGAGAACACCGTCTGCCAGACGCTGCCGCTGCGCTTCTGAATGGTCACTGTATAGCTCTGTCGCAGACTCAGGCCGGCGGACCCGGGACCGTCCAGGGCGGTGATCGCCGGCGGGACGATCGGCGTCCCGGCGGCAACCGGTGCCGGTGAATTGGCCGGCGCGGCGATCCCGCTGCCGGCGCCGACGAAGCCGGTAAACACGCCGGGTAGCCGCGTTTCGGACTGGAATCGGAAGACGATCCTGACGTCTTCCTGTGCGTCGTGATTGTTGTCGACCTTCATCTCGTACGCGATCTCGGGATCGAAGGGATGGTAGTTGGGGCCATTCGCCGGCTCCAGCAAGGGATCGGTGTTGAGAATCATGGTCACTTTCGTTGGGTCGTCGTAGCTGACGAAAGCGAACCAGTCGGTGATATCGGCCTTGTGGTCCAGCGCGGTCAGCGGCGCTTCGCGATGGTTGGCAGCGAACGCCTGCGGCGACGGCAAGGCAAAGCACGCGGCGGCGAGCAGCAGAGCCGCCGTGAAACGGCTGATCGATCCAGCAGATGTGTTCATTTTCATTCTCCCCGTGAGCTGTCGGTCGATGGCCAGCGACTGCCCTGCGGCACAGCCGCTGTAGCGGTGGATACGCGGGCACGGCGGCGGCGGATGCTGAGGTCGCCGAGCAGCACCAGCCCGAGCGCTACCAGCGCCGCTGCGTCTGGTTCCGCGACAGCGATCGGGACGCTCGGATTCGACGCCGTGGCGATCCGGATCCCGGCGCCGGGAGCATGATCGACGACCAGCAGGGCATCCTGGACGGGTACCGGGGCACTCGGAAAGTCAAGATCGGTATCGAGCAGGCTGAAATTGCTCGCCGCGTCGAGCAGCAACAGCGCGCTTCGATCGGGCGCGCCACTGCCGGCGTAGTTGCTGGTGAAAGTAAACTCGAACGACAGTGTGGTGGCCAGCGTCAGGTCCTGCACGAACTGCCCCAGACCGAGCGCATCGCTGATCGTAAACGGTGGGCCACCGACGCAGCCGAGACTGCAATCGGCCGCCCCGAGCGAGCCGTTGGTGGTGATCGAGGTGATCGTGAAGCTGTTGTTGCCGAACTCGGCGTCCCCATCGATGATCGAAAAGTCGAGCCGCGCCAGCACGCCGGCAAGTGCGCTGGTGTCGATGCTGAGCAGCGTCGCCCGGGCATCGTCGTGAACGCCGGCGAGCGCGATCGTGCCAGCGATCGCGGCCACCGCCAGCGCGCGCGCCCGGCACCTTCGCCGCCTGGCTCGGGGTTGGCCGGCGCTTTGCGCAGCCGGCCGGGGTTTCGATTCGCGTGTGATCATCGCTGGCACCTCCTGCGGTGAGGAAAAGGGCTTTCGGCCCCGGAATGCGCTTGCCGGCCGGTGGTCTGCTGGCTGCTTGCCAGCAACCGGCCGGCGCGTGCGCCTAGCCTGCTGCGGGTCCGATGCACGTCCCTTGCCGCCTGAGCATCGGGGTGGACCCTGCAACATGCGATACGCGACACCGCCAGCGGCGGATGCAGCGCCCCGGGCTGCCTGCCGCCCGAAGCGGCGCCTAGCCGAAGCCGCCAGAGCCAGGCAGCACCACGCTTCCGAGCCAATCGCCCGGCAATGCCAGTGGACGGAGAACGCACGCCGCGAGCCGTCTTTCGGTCTCGTCTCGCCACTCGGCCAGGGGCTGCCCGTGGCACTTCAGCAAGGCTTCCAGCGCCACCCAATGACCTGCGAAGGCAGGGGCAGCGTGCTCCGGCGGCAGTGCGGCGAGTTGCCGCGTGCGCGCCGGGCCGAGGTAATCGCGCGCCAGCTGCTGCCAATCGGCCGGCAGCGCGGCCGTGCGCAGCAGATCGATTCCGACCGGACCGTCAAGGTGGATGGCCAGCAGCGACAGCCCCGGCGCATGCGCCAGCGACAAGCCGATGCCGTCGTGGGGCGGCGCCAGGCGTGGTCTACGGCCGGGCTGGCGAGGCAGCATCAGCTGCTCCGGAGCCAGGGCCAGCCGCGCCGCGAGTACGGCCCGCAGCACCCGCCGCAATTGCAGGCGCGCCCGCTCACGTGGCGTGTCCGGCGGCAGCGGCACGCCGAACACCAGCAGCCGCGCCTGGTCGTAGACCGCGCACGGCCACAGCGGAACCGGGATCATGGCCGCCGGAGGCGCCAGCGCATCGGCGTCGGCGCTGGCCAGCGCCGCCGGCGGGCGCTCAGGCACCCGCTCGGAACCGGCTCGGTGCGGCCGGGCAGCCCGACCAGGAGCTCCCCGGCGGCATGCTCTCGCCCTTCATCACCAGGGTCAGCGGGCCCAGCCGCGCGTCGTCGCCAACGACGGCGCCGTAGAGCACCGTGCTACGCGGCCCGATGTTCACCCGCGCGCCGATCCGCACCTCGTCGATCTTCATCACCCGGTCTTCGAAGAGATGCGTCTGCGGGCAGGCCAGGGCATTCAGTTCGCTGTGCTCGCCAATGCTGACGCAATCGAATTCGGTAATGTCGGTGGTGTCCAGGTAGACACCCTGCCCGATGCGACAGCCGAGCAGGCGGAAAGCGACCGGCAGCCACGGCGTGCCGCGCAGGTAGCTCAGCAGGTACGGAACGGAAATCCCCTCATGAAGGCTGGTCGCGGCTTCGGACAGCCACACGAATGGCGTCCACATCGGCACCGCGCGCTGGTGGTAGCGACCGAGCAGCGACCACTTGAAAAGGACCACGAAGAGAAAGCTGCCAAAGCCGAAAAGCACCCCCGCCACAGCCAGCTTCCACACCACCAGGCCCCAGTCGCCAGCGCCTGCGTCAGGCATTACGTCCAGCACGATGGTGTAACCCGCGGCGATCACCAGCGCGTGCGGCGCGACGACCCGGAAAGCCTCGACCAGCCCTCGTCCCAGCCGGCGCAGCAGCGACGGACGAAAGGTCAGCGAGTCCGGATGGCCGCTGACGTTCTCGCGCGCCGGCAGGTTGATTGGCGGACTGCCAAGCCAGGTATCGCCACTCTTCATCAGGCTCCCGGGTGGTACCCGTGAATGCACGCCGATCAGCACGCTCTCAGGGATCGTCGTGCCGTCGGGCACGTAAGCGCCGTTGCCGACGAAGCTGCGCCGTGACACCACCGTCGGCTGCATGCTCATCCAGCCGCCGTCGATTTCCTCGTCGCCGAGCAACACCGCATCGGCGATGAAAGTGTCGTCACCGAGGGTGAGCATGTCGGGCACCACCCCCATGGCGGTCGAGATCTCCGCATCGCGGCCGACCTTTGCCCCGAGCAGCCGGTACCACCACGGCGCAAAAACAGTGGCATAGACGCCGTGCAGCACCTGCAGGCTGGATTCCTGGATCTGGCTGACCAGCCACTTGCCGCAGTAGACATTGCCGTGCACCGGCCAGCTGCCACTGTTCAACCGCGGCAGGACGCTCCAGCGGATGGCCGCCGACAGCAGCGCGGTGAGCACGATCAGCACGGCGCTGGCCGGCAGTGCCAACACGAAGTAGCGAGGCAGCTGCTGCCACAGTTCGTCGCCCTGCAACCACGGCAGCCACTGCGCTTCGTCGAGGCGGTCGATCAACATGAAGGTCGGGAAGACCGGCATGAAAAACAGGGTTGCGATCACCAGCGCGCCGACCACGAAGAAGGCCATTTCGCCGGCCAGCCGGCAGGCGCCCGCCTGCGGTCGTGGGCGCAGCGTCGCCGGGTCGAAAGCGCCGACGTCGCGCGCTGGCGAACCGGACCAGACGCGCCGCGGCGGCACGCTGACGCCGTCGGCCAGCGCGGACAGGCCCTCGATATGAGCCCATTCGGCAACCCGCGTATTGCCCTCGATAACCGCGCAGGAACCGATGCAGGCGTTGGCCTCGAGATCGACGCGGCCGAGCAGCAGTTCGCCGTGCAGGACGCGTGCGTTTTCGAGGTTCACCGCGGTGCCGATGCTGACGCCGTCGCCGATCGTCAGCAGTTCCGGCACCCGCAGGGTCAGCGAGCCGATCACCACGTCACGGCCGATGCGCGCCCCCTGCGCGCGCAGCCACCAGACGTACAGCGACGAGCCGCCAAAAAGGTAGGACGGGGCCATCTCAAGCAGCCGATCGGCAAGCCACCAGCGGAAATAGGTCAGCCCCCACAGCGGATAGCGTCCGGCCTTGAGGCGCCCGGCGACCAGCCACTTGCCGGCGATCGCCAGCGGGAATTCGAGCGCGGTAGCGATCAGAAACACCAGCACGGACATCGCCACCGCAAAGGCGATCGAGTCGCCGGGGTCGCCGGTGTAGTAGTGGTAAGTGAAGAACGGCGCCAGCCAGTGCGCCATCCGCAGCATCACCAGCACCGGCACCGCGACCGCCTGCGCCAATCCGCAACGCCAGCGACGGTAGGCCGGGGACGGCTGCCAGCGCGGCGCTGCCGCCGGCGCCGCTGCGTGCATGCCCTCGAGCACCGCCGCAATGCGCCGCACCGTGCGCTGCTGGTAAACGGTGCTGACGGTCAGCTGCGCGTAGCGCGGATCGGCTCGCAGCGCCGACGCCAGACGTGCAGCGAGCAGCGAGTGGCCGCCCAGATCGACGAAGAAATCGGCGTCGCGGCGCAATGGCTGCCCAGGAAACAGGCGTTCGAGGGCCGCGAACAGCGCGCTCTCGGCCGCTGTTTCCGGCGTCTCGGAACCCTCGGCGCCGGCCAGTTCGGCAAGCGGCAGCGCGTTCAGTTGCTTACGGTCGATCTTGCCCGAGGTCAGGCGCGGCATCTCGGCGAGCGTCTCGTAGCGGTCGGGCAGCATGTAGGATGGCAGACGCTCGGCGAGCGCCGCCCGCAGCGCCGACGGCGACAGCGCGGCGTCACCGTCGGCGACCATGAAAGCGACCAACCGGTCGAGGCCGTCGTCCTTGCGCAGCAGCACCGCGACGGTGCCGACGCCCGCCTGTTCCGCGAGCACCGCTTCGATCTCTCCCAACTCGACACGAAAACCACGGATCTTGATCTGGTCGTCGGCGCGCCCCAGGCAGTGCACCCGACCATCGTCGTCGATCCGCGCCAGATCGCCGGTCCGGTAGATCCGCGCCTCCGCCGGGTCGACCGCCCACGGGTTGGTGATGAACTTCTCGGCGGTCAGCTCCGGCCGCCCGAGGTAGCCAGCGGCGACTCCCGGCCCGCTGATGCAGAGCTCGCCGGTTTCGCCGCGCGCCAGCAGGCGCAGGCCCCGGCTCGGCTCGCTGTCGATCACCAGCAAACCGTAGTTGGGGAGCGGCGTGCCGATGGTCACCGGGTCGCCGGCATGCAACTCGGCGACGCTGGCGGAAACGGTCGCCTCGGTCGGGCCGTAGGTATTGAACAGTTGCCGGCCCGGCCGCGCCCAGCGCGCCACCAGCGCTTCCGGGCACATCTCGCCACCGAGGTTGATCAGACGCAGACCGGGGACATCGTGCGCGAACAGCGCCAGCAGCGTCGGCACCGCGTGCAATACGGTGATGCCGTTGTCGATCAACGCCCGGGGCAGCGCCTCGGGGTCGGCGGCGATCTCCTTCGGAGCGATCCACAGCGTCGCGCCGACCAGATAGCTGATCCAGATCTCTTCGAAAGACATGTCGAAAGCGACCGAGAAGCCCTGGTACACGCGGTCGTCCGCGCGCACCCCGAGAACCGCGTTCTCGCTGCGCAGGAAGTGACAGATGCTGCCCTGGCTGATCGGGATGCCTTTCGGTTGGCCGGTAGACCCCGAGGTATAGATCACGTAGGCCGGGTGCTGCGGCGCCGCGCCCTGGCGCCGCTGCGGCGTAAAGGCAGCTTCAGAAAGCAGCGTTTCGGCGGTCCACACCGGGCGCCCCAGGGTCGTCAGGCGCGGTGCGAACTCGTCGCAGCTGACGATGCCCACCGCCCGGGCATCGTCCAGACAGCTGGCGATGCGCTCGACCGGCGTGTCGGCGTCACTCGGCAGCCAGGCCGCCCCGGTCTTGGCGACCGCCAGTTGCATCACCAGCAGGTCAATCCCCCGCGGCAGGAACAGGCCGACGATCTGGCCCGGTCGCACACCGTCCTCGATCAGCCGCGACGCGGCACGATCGGCGGCAGCATCGAGTTCGCCGTAGCGCAGCTGTCGCGATCCGTGGATCAGGGCGACCTGCTCGGGGGCGCGGCGGGCACTGGCCTCGAACAGGTCAGCGAGCACTTCGCTGCGAATCAGATCAGGCCGCGCGGGGCCACTCAGGATATCAAGGCGGGGGGTGAGGGTAGCGGACATGGCAGTGCATCGGGTGGCAGCGGATGCGGATCATAGCCGGTGCCGGGCATTCGCGCACGACTGCTGTGAAGGCCGGGCAAGAACGACCCACTGGCGCGCGCGCGAGCGTGCGGACATCCGCGGACATCGGTTGCCCGGCACCAGCGGTCGCACTCGACCGGCCGCAGCAAGAGCGACTAAGTCACCGCTAATTCTTCACCGCTATCTTCACCCTGACGCGTATATCCGCGTGACTTGAAGGAGAAATCGCCATGAAACGCAACTTCCATCTGGCAGCAGTTGCCGTGCTGTCTGCCACTGCCGTGGGCGGCGTCTACGCGAACAGCTCCGCCGACAACGATGCCCTGGCCGGCGCCGACGCCAGGATCAGCCTGACGCAAGCGATCCGTGCCGCGGAGCAGCACGTCGGCGGCAAGGCTTCCCGTGCCGAATACGAACACCACCAGGGGCGGTGGGTATACGAGGTGGAAGTCATCAAGGGAAAGCAGGTCATCGATGTGGCGGTCAACTCGACCAGCGGCGCGATCATCGCTGCGGTCGAGGATCAGACCGATCGCGACGACGACCACCACCGCGACGATTGATCGTCCACTCCAGGTCAATGCCGGGGCGGCAGCGCCGCGGCAAACGGCAGATGAGGCTCGCTGAATGCCGTGGCCAGGAACCGCTGTGGAACATTGGAAGGACGCGGCTTCTCTGCCCCAAAGTCAGGCAGGACGCCTCTGGCAGTATGCTTGCCAACGCAGCGAAACGTCTTTGCCGGTTTGCTCCGAAGCGGCCGGGTGAGACAATGAAGCATTGAGAATGCTGGCCATCGTGATGCGCATCCTGCTGGTCGAAGACGACGCAATGATCGGCGAGGCGACATCGATCGCCCTCAAGGATGCCGCCTATGCAGTCGACTGGGTAAGGGACGGCGCAACAGCCGGCAAGGTGCTCCAGAACGGCGAACACCAGGCGGTGCTGCTCGATCTCGGGCTGCCCGGGCGCGATGGCCTGGAAGTGTTGCGGCGCCTGCGGCAAGCCGGAAACGCCGTGCCGGTTCTCGTCATCACCGCTCGCGACGGGGTCGACGATCGGATCAAGGGACTCGATTTCGGCGCCGATGACTACCTGGTCAAACCCTTCGCTGTCGACGAGCTGCTCGCCCGCCTGCGGGCGATCATCCGCCGCCAGGGCGGACACGCCGCACCGCTGCTGAGCAACGGCAAGCTCAGTCTCGACCCCGCCAGCCACGAAGTTCGCTGTGGCGAGGTGGTGGAACGGCTGAGCGCGCGCGAGTTTTCGCTGCTGCATGCCATGTTGCTCCGTCCCGGCGCGATTCTCACTCGCGACGAACTCGAAGAACGCATCTACGGCTGGAATGAGGAAGTGGAAAGCAACGTCATCGACGTTCTGATCCACGGCCTGCGCCGCAAGCTCGGAGCGGCGATCATCAAGAACGTCCGCGGAGCCGGCTGGATGGTGGACAAATCCGCATGAAGCGATCCTTGCAACTTCAGCTGTCGCTGATGCTGGGCAGCGTGATCGTGATCGCCGGCCTGGTGGCGGCCATCGCCTCGTTTGCGCTTGGCTATTCGGAAGCCAAGGAATTCCAGGACGACATGCTGCGGCAGATCGCTTCGCTGAACGCCAGCGCGGGCGTCGCCAGTTGGTTGCCGGAAGGGTCGCCGCAAAGCTCCCCGAAGATCAAGCTCAACGACCCCGAATCGCGAATCACGATCATCCATCTCCCGCGCGACGAACGACCCGACTGGCTCGCAGCCGATCTGCGGAGCGGCTTTCGCACCGTGCGCGCGGGCACCGAGCGATTGCGGGTGTTCATCCTGGACGGCGCGTCAGGAAAACGAACGGTCGTCATGCAGCCTACCGAAGCGCGTGACGAAGTCGCCGTCAACAGTGCTCTGCACACCCTGATCCCGTTGTTGCTGCTGATTCCGGTGTTGACTGTCCTGATCGTGCGCGTCGTCCGCCGTGAACTGGCGCCGATCACCAGGCTCTCCCGGGGTCTGGACGAACAGCCCGCAGATCATCCGCAAGCGATCGCCGCCGATGGCCTGCCAGAGGAGATCACGCCTTTCGTGCACGCCATCAACCGCTTGCTGGAACGGGTCAATCACCTGCTCGGGCAACAGCGACGTTTCGTCGCCGATGCCGCCCATGAACTGCGCAGCCCGCTCACTGCGCTGTCGGTACAGATCCAGAATCTCGCGCACGCCGGATCGCTCGACGCCGTTGGTGAGCGCGTGCGGCCTCTCCAGGCGGGTATCGAGCGCGCGCGCCAGTTGACCGAGCAGTTGTTGAATCTCGCCAGGACGCAAGCCGGAAGCAACGGCCAAACCGAGGTCGACGTTTCGCTGCTGGCTCGCGAACTGATCGCCGACCTCCTGCCCTGCGCCGAGGACAAAGGAATCGACCTGGGGCTGGACGAAATCACGCGGCTGCGCATTCGCGGCGCCCCTGAAGCGTTTCGACTGATCATCAGGAACGCCCTCGAGAATGCGCTGAAGTACACGCCCGAGGGGGGCGAGGTGACGCTTCGACTGCGCTCGGGCGACCAATGCACCACCATCGAGGTCGTCGATAACGGCCCGGGGATTCCTGCCTTGGAACGTGAACGCGTGTTCGATTCCTTCTACCGGATACCGGGTAACGGCAGCGAAGGCAGTGGCCTCGGACTGACCATCGCTCGCGAAGCGGCTACCCGTCTGGGCGGAACCGTGAGCCTGCATGCGCGGCACGAGGGCAGTGGTCTGCTCTTCCGCTACCGGCAAGGCCGGCCACCAGAATGATCAGCGCCTTCGTCGCCACCTACGGCTACCTGGCGGTCTTCGTCGGCACGCTCATCGAAGGCGAGACCCTGCTCATCGCCGCCGGCTTTGCCGCCCATCGCGGCTTGCTGGACTGGCGCCTGGTGACCCTGGTGGCGACGATCGGTGCCACCCTGGGCGACCAGTTGGCCTTTCTGCTCGGTCGCTGGAAGGGCCAGGCGCTGATCGAACGTTTTCCGGCCCTGGCGCGCCGCAAGCCGCGCATCGACGATCTGTTGCAACGCTACAGCATCATTTTCATCCTCAGCATCCGCTTCCTCTACGGACTGCGCATCGCTGGTCCGCTGCTGCTCGGATCAAGTCGGCTGCCCTTGCTGCGCTTCGCGCTGCTCAACACCATCGGAGCAGCGCTCTGGGCGGCGCTGATCACCGGCGCCGGATACGGCTTCGGCGCCGCGATCAGCGCTGCCGACCTGCGGACCGTCGAGGAGGTTGTGCTGGTGGGTATTGTGGCGTCTGGCCTGGCTTTCTGGCTGTGGCGCATGTTTCGCGCGCGCGTTCGGAAGCGGGCCGGTGTTGAACAATGAAGGCGTCAGGGTCGAGAAGAGCGCTCGCGCTCCGCTCGGCCGTCGTGACGGCCCAGCCTGATGATCCCTGCTTACCGGACACTTTGTCGCCTGCACGGTCAGCAAGTTGACGATCGGCAGCGACCCGCAAGGCAACGCGAACTGATAGGCCCAGCGGCACGATGAAATCGAAGACTGGCGCCCCAGCAGTGGACACCTTGCGGCAAATGCCGAGCGGGGTATGGATTCTCGGCCTGGTCAGCATGCTGATGGACATCTCCTCGGAGATGATCCACAGCCTGCTGCCGCTGTTCATGGTCACCACCCTGGGGGCCGGGGCGCTGGCGGTCGGCCTGGTGGAAGGACTGGCCGAATCGACGGCGCTGATCGTCAAGGTGTTTTCCGGCGCGCTCAGCGACTACTTTGGCAAGCGCAAGGGTCTGGCCGTGCTCGGCTACGCGCTGGGCGCGCTAACCAAGCCGCTGTTTGCCGTGGCGTCGACGACCGGCATGGTGCTCGGCGCTCGCCTGCTCGATCGAGTCGGCAAGGGCATCCGCGGCGCTCCACGCGATGCGCTGGTCGCGGACATCGCACCGCCGCGCCTGCGCGGTGCCGCATTCGGCCTGCGGCAATCGCTCGACACTGTCGGCGCGTTTCTTGGTCCGCTGCTGGCGGTCGGCTTGATGCTGCTATGGGCCAACGACTTCCGGGCGGTCTTTTGGGTGGCAGCGATTCCGGGCCTGATGGCGGTCGCGCTGCTGTTCTTTGGTCTGCGCGAGCCAGAACACCAGCAGTCGACCAAGCGCAGCAATCCGATCGAACGGGAGAACCTGAAACGTCTTGGTGGCCCGTATTGGTGGATAGTGGGGATCGGTGCGGTATTCACGCTGGCTCGCTTCAGCGAGGCGTTTCTGGTCCTGCGTGCGCAACAGGCTGGCGTTTCGTTGGCCTTGGTGCCGCTGGTGATGGTGGCGATGAACCTGGTCTATGCGCTGTCAGCGTACCCATTCGGCAAGCTGTCGGACAGCGTCAGCCACCAGAAACTGCTGGCCCTCGGCCTGTTCGTGCTGATCCTGGCAGACATCGTCCTGGCCAGCAGCGACCACTGGGCCGTGGTCCTGACCGGCGTCTCGCTCTGGGGCATCCACATGGGCATCACTCAGGGCCTGCTGGCGACGATGGTTGCCGACGCCGCACCCGCCGACCTGCGCGGCACTGCTTATGGGTTCTTCAGCCTGGCGAGCGGACTGGCGATGCTGCTGGCAAGCGTCCTGGCGGGGTTGCTGTGGGACCGACTCGGACCGTCATTCACCTTCCATGCGGGCGCGGCTTTTTGCTGCGTCGCACTCGTGGGACTGGCCTGGCGGCCAAGGGTCCGAATGACCGACGCCTGACGTGACGTCTTCGCCGTCTTCTGAGCGAGCCGCGGTCGGGACCGGAGCACAGGCGAATCCAGCGCTCCGGTCCTGGACAACATCGAATGCAGTAGCGAGAACTCCAGGCGAGCCAACCCTGCGGTCCGTCGAGCGGCGCCATCGGATTCGCCGTCCGTTCGCTTCGGTCACTGCCCTTCCTCGGGTGGCACCCGTCGTTGGCCTGCTGCTCGCAGGCTCGGCTCGGATGCTTCGCTGATGGGAAACGCAGCCACCAGACGGTGGGACGCTGATCGGCGCCACCGCAGCCGGGCTCATCGCCCGCGACCACTGCTGATCGGCCTGACCCTCGACATCCCGCCGCAAGCCCCTGGCAGGCGTTCGACACGAGGGAGGCGGTGTCATTTCTTCCGGCACACCAGCTCGGCTTTTGGCTGGAATGGCCAGGCAGCAAAGCAGATCCTTTCCAGCGTCAACCCGGCGGCGTCAAGCAACGGCAGCAGCTGATCGCGGGCCAGCGTCTGCCGGCGCGAATTCCGGCGGCTGTTGAACGGCGTGTCCAGCCATCCATAGACGACCAGACCGATGCTGGCGACTCGCGCCAGGCTCTTCAGCAGTCGGATACGATCGTCGTCCCGCGAAAAATGGTGCAGCAGCCGGTGACACACGACCCAGTCAAAGTCACCGTCGGCAAACGGCAGCGCGAACGCGTCTCCTTGTTGGCCGATCCGTTCGGGGTGGCCCTGGCGATACACGGTCAACATCGCCTCTGAACTGTCGAGTCCGACTATCCTGCCAAACCTGGCGCGCAACAGATTGTCGATGCGACCCGTCCCGCACGGGCAGTCGAGCACACTCCGACCGCTGACATCGTTCAGTGCCCGCTCGACGGCATGCGCTTCCAGCCAATGCGAAAGCCGGGGTACACCCTTTGGCTGCGTGATCTTGGCGTCGTACTTCTCGGCATCCGCGAGCGCCCGGTAACGTTCCGGCTGTCGATCCGGACTGACCTGAATCATTGGTTCGCCCCTCACCTGACAAGCTGATTCCTGACCTGTGACGGCCGCGCAGTGCCCGAAGGAGATCCGGGTACCGTGCGACATCATCCGGTCAAAAAATTAGCTCGGAGTTAAACCCGTGTTGGTCAAATACTCGATTTCCCGGACGCGCCAACAACCGAAGTCATTGCGCCTGAACAGCGACTTTGCCGAGCTTGTAACGGAGCTTTCCTGCTACCCAACACGCCAGTGGTGCCTCGGCAAAGAGCAGCGGCGGGCGATCCCGAGGGTTGAACGGTGTCGAAGTATCGGATTCGACTTGGAGGTCTTCGGCAGCTACCCGGAAAACCTCCGGGCCGCGGCTTTTCGAAGGAAGGTGAGCAATCGGCTATGGTTTCCAGATCCAGCGGCAGATCAGTCATTTCTTGGCATTGCCGGGTTCCGATGTCTGTTGCAAACAGCCGACTGCCAATCCAGCGCAAATCCGGTTAACGGCATACTGGCCTGCCAGTTCAGCACCTTCGGCGTAGAAACTGATCGCCATCCGTTCGGGATCGACAACAATTTTCGCGAACCCGTGTTGCGACTCTCCAAACACAAGTCCTTCGTGGTCGCGTGCAACTCGGTAGAGCCCCTGGCCTCCACCACCGGAAATCACGTAATAGGGCTCACCATCGCGCGCAATGAGCTGCTGATCGTGGTCATGACCCGTCAGGTAGAGGTCGACATGGGCTTTCTGCAGCACCGGGAGCAAGGCAGAAACCAGCTGCGGTGTTTCGCCATGTTTACCGAAGTTACGAATCGGGTGGTGCGCCACGACAACTCGCCATGTCGGTCGCCCACCGGACGGCGCAAAAGCCTGCTCGATAAAACGTGCCTGCCGGTCCAGACTCTCTGGGGTCAGTTGATTGGTGTCGATGAACACGATACGCAGCAAGGGGTGACC
>DPSD01000151.1 GCA_003538495.1 Accumulibacter sp. | reverse complement strand
GCCAGACACTCCATCAGCATCCGCCAGCCCTGGCCGACCATCGCCAGGCCGCCGATCACGTAATCGAGAGGCATGAAGACGTCCTTGCCGCGCGTCGGTCCGTTCATGAACATCGCGTTCAGCGGCAGGTGGCGGCGACCGATGTCGGCGCCCGGCGTGTCGCGCGGCACCAGCGCGCAGGTGATGCCGATGTGCTTCTTGTTGCCGAGCAGGCCATCCGGGTCATACATGTGAAAAGCCAGGCCGAGAATGGTGCACACCGGGCCGAGCGTGATGTAGCGCTTGTCCCAGGTCACCCGCATCCCGAGCACTTCCTTGCCCTGCCAGAGTCCTCTGCAGACGATCCCGACGTCGGGAATCGATCCGGCGTCGGAACCCGCCCAGGGACTGGTCAGCGCGAAGGCGGGAATCTCGAGGCCCTTGGCCAGTCGTGGCAGATAATGGTTCTTCTGCGCTTCGGTTCCGTAGTGCAGGAGCAGTTCGGCCGGACCCAGCGAATTGGGAACCATCACCGACACCGACAGCGCCGAGCAGCGCGTCGACAGCTTGGTGACAATCTGCGAATGCGCGTAGGCGGAGAACTCCAGGCCACCATAGCGCCTGGGGATGATCAAGCCGAGGAAGCCCTTGTCCTTGATGTACTGCCAGGCCTCTGGTGGCAGATCGTACAACTCGCTGGTAACCTGCCAGTCATCGACCAGAGAACAGGCATGCTCGACCTCGTGGTCCATGAACGACTGCTCTTCGGCGCTCAGTTTCGGCACCGGATAGGCCAGCAACTTGTTCCAGTCGGGGTTGCCGCGGAACAGTTCGCCGTCCCACCACACCGTCCCGGCCTCGAGCGCTTCACGTTCGGTATCGGACATCTGCGGCAGGATCCGCTTATAGGTTCCGAAGACACGGCGACTGATCAGCGCTCGCCGCAAGGGCCGAACGCTGAACAGCAGCGCAAGACTCACCAGGCTTAGCCCGATGAACACCGAAATGATCGTCGTGATCATGGCTGTTTCTCCTCTTTCTGGTTTCTGGTTTCAGGTTTCAGGTTTCAGCTTCCGGGCCGCCTTCGCCGGGCGACTCTGGTGCGGCGATCGGTGACGCACTGCCTGGTGACAATGGAGCCCGCAGACCGCCGAGCAGGAAAGGCATCAGCCGTTGTGAAAGACGCCTGGCCAGGGCCGAGTCGCCATCGGGATCGCCAGCGCCTTCACCCGCGAGGTCGCCGAGCTCGCAACCGGTGACCACCCGCAGCACGTCGGTTCCGGCAATGGCGTACGACATGGCGCCGAGCATGAAATGCAGACGCCAGACGATCTCCGCTTTCGGGACGTCCGGCAGGGCGCGGAAGAGCGCCTGCTTGTAGCGGGCGATCACCTCCGCGTACTCGCTGGCAAAGAAGGTGCGAATGAACTCGGCCGGGTCGGTCAACGTCCTCCCGAGCAGGCGCAGAAAGGTCATCCCGCCCAGCGACTGATCCTCACCCATCCGCAGCAGCGTGCCGAAAAACGCTTCGAGGATCAGCGAAGGCTTGAGTGGCGCCCCGCCGGCCTGCGCCTCGAGCGCGTCGAGGGCGTGCAGACGCTGCTGATTCAACCAGCCGAGACGCCTCCGGAAGACCTCGCACAGCAGCGCTTCCTTGGAGCCGAAATGATAGTTGACCGCCGCCAGGTTGACTTCGGCCGCGGTCGTGATCACGCGCATCGACGTCCCTTCAAAGCCGTTCTCCATGAACAAGCGTTCCGCGACATCGAGGATGCGCTCGCGGGTGTCATGATTGCTCTTCTGCTCGGACATGTGATCGCGGGCCCATGAATGCTGCGATTCGGATACTCCGGGACAACACCGGATACCGGAACTCGTTCAAACGTTCGTTTTAATGTTAGGGTCAGAGAGCGGCGAATGCAAGGCTTTTTTGGATCTTTGTCGACCGGCCTCACTCTCTGGCGCGGCAAGAGAGGCATACTCGTGCGCTCGAAAACCACCGCAGCCGATCACGCCCATGCGCCGTTCGACCACTTCCGCCCCCGCCACCGCCCCCGCCCTCGACCAGCGCCCGCCGGCCGACACGCATCTCTGGCTGACCGTTAACAAGCTCGTTCCGTATCTGTGGCAGTACAAGTGGCGGGTACTTCTGGCGCTTTCGTGTTTGGTCGGCGCCAAACTGGCCACCGTCGCGGTGCCACTGGTGTTCAAGGAGATGATCGATGGTCTGAACAGCGCGCAGCAGGCGCTGACCCTGCCGGCGCTCCTGCTGCTGCTCTACGGGGCGCTGCGTTTTTCGAGCGCGCTGTTCACCGAACTGCGCGAGATCCTCTTTGCCCGCGTCACTCAACGCGCGGTGCGCCGGATTGCGCTCGAAGTATTCCGTCACCTGCATGAACTGTCGCTGCGCTTTCACCTGCATCGCGAGACCGGCGGCGTTTCGCGGGACATCGAACGTGGCAGCCGCTCGATCTCCAATCTGATCAGCTACACCCTCTACTCGATCCTCCCGACGCTGATCGAGATCGGGCTGGTGCTGGCCATCCTCTTCGCCCGCTACGACAGCGTCTTCGTGCTGATCGCGCTGGCGTCGCTGACCGCCTACGTGGTGTTCACCGTCAAGGTCAGCAACTGGCGGATCAGCATCCGCCGCAAGGTCAACGAGACCGACTCGGCGGCCAACACCCGCGCCATCGACAGCCTGATCAACTACGAAACGGTCAAGTATTTCAACAACGAGGAGTACGAAGCCAGGCGTTACGACCAGCGCATGCATGACTGGGAAGACGCCGCCACCAGGAGCCGGGTGTCGCTGTCGTGGCTCAACCTTGGCCAGCAGCTGTGCATCGCGCTTGGCGTGACGGCGATGATGTGGCGGGCAGCGGGCGGTGTCGTCGACGGCTCGATGACCATTGGCGATCTGGTGCTGGTCAACGCCTTCCTGATCCAACTCTACATGCCGCTCAATTTCCTCGGCGTGGTCTATCGCGAAATCCGGCAGGCGCTGACCGACATCGAGCGGATGTTCGACCTGCTGGCGGTCAACCGCGAAATCGCCGATGCTCCCGACGCTGTCGAACTGGCACAGGGGCCGGTCTACGTCCGTTTTTCGGCGGTGGACTTTTCCTACGAAGCCAACCGCCAGATCCTGCACGGGGTCGACTTCACCATCCCTGCCGGCGGCACGGTCGCCGTCGTCGGCGAGTCCGGCTCGGGAAAATCGACCCTGGCACGCCTGCTCTACCGCTTCTACGACATCGATCGTGGCCATATCCTGGTCAACGGCAGCGACCTCCGGCAGCTGACGCAAGCCAGCTTGCGCGCAGCGATCGGCATCGTTCCCCAGGACACCGTGCTGTTCAACGACAGCATCTACTACAACATTCAGTATGGTCGCCCTGACGCCAGCCGCGAAGACGTGCTGGCGGCAGCAGCAGCGGCGCAGCTCGCACGCTTTATCGAGCTGCTTCCCGATGGCTATGAAACCAGAGTCGGCGAACGTGGCCTGAAACTCTCCGGGGGGGAGAAGCAGCGGGTGGCGATCGCCCGCGC
>DPSD01000107.1:2992-3112 GCA_003538495.1 Accumulibacter sp. | reverse complement strand
ACGATGGACATGTTCTCTTCGCGCTCGAGGTCCTGCACGAATGACTGGTCGATCTTCAGGGTGTGGATGGGGAAACGCGAAAGATATTTGAACGAGCTGTAGCCGGTGCCGAAGTCGTCG
>DPSD01000107.1:634-2713 GCA_003538495.1 Accumulibacter sp. | reverse complement strand
TGCCGAAGTCGTCGATGGCCAGCCGGATGCCCGAGGCGGAAAGCCGGCCGAGCTTGATCGCGTTGGCCTCGAAGTCGCGCATCAGCAGGCTCTCGGTAATTTCCAGTTCCATCTGGTGGCCGTCCAGCGAATACACCTGGATCGCACGCATGACGCTGTCGACGAAATCGGGATTCTCGAGCTGGCGCGCGGAGATGTTCACCGACAGGCGCACCGGCGGCAGCCCGGCCTTGCGCCAGTCGGCCATCTGCGCGCTGGCCTGGCGCAGCACCCAGTCGCCGATCGGCACGATGACACCGGATTCCTCGGCCACCGGGATGAAGTCGGCGGGGGTCAGCAAGCCGCGCTGCGGATGCCACCAGCGCAGCAGGGCCTCGAACCCGCGCACCTCGCCGGTCGTGGTGTCGACCTGCGGCTGGTAGAACAGCACGAATTCGTTGCGCGCCAGCGCACGGCGCAGGTCGGCCTCGATCTGCATGCGCTCGGAGTAGGGCGCCTGCATGCCGGATTCCCAGAACTGCAGGCGGCTGCGGCCCTGCGATTTGGCCTGGTACATGGCGATCTCCGCCTGGCGGATCAGGCTGTCGATCATGTCGCCGTCTTCCGGTGCGACGCAGGCGCCGATGCTGACCGAGATGTAGATCTCGTGGCCCTTGACGTACACCGGCTTGGACAGCACCTGGATGATCTTGCGGCAGATATGCTCGACGTCGCTGCGCGACACCAGGGTGGGCAGCAGCACGGCGAACTCGTCGCCGCCCAGGCGCGCCAGCGTGTCACCCTCGCGCAGGCACTGGCGCAGGCGCGCACCGACCGCAAGCAGCAGTTCGTCGCCGATGGTATGGCCGAGCGAATCGTTGATCACCTTGAAATGGTCGAGGTCGAGGCTCAGCACCTCGTTGATCACCTTGAAATGGTCGAGGTCGAGGCTCAGCACCGCCAGCGGTTTCTGGTTGCGCTTGGCCTGCGCCAGCATGAGGCCGAGGTGGTCGCGGAATAACGCGCGGTTGGGCAGGCCGGTCAAGAGGTCGTGGTAAGCCTGGTAGTGCACGGTTTCCTCGGCCTGCTTGCGCTCGGTGACGTCCTTGGCGACGCCATAGCTTCCGATGAAGCGTTTCTCGAACGGACTCGCCTCCTCGTCGTACATGCCGGTCGCGGTGAGCTCGACCGACTTGCAGCGGCCGTTCATCAGGCGCGGGCGGCGCATCCCGGGATTGCACTTGAGGCGGATCTCGGTGTTGCGCGCGCTGCGGTCGCCGGCGCGGCGCTCGTTGAACACGTGCTCGGCCCGCGCGATGTCGTCCTCGTGGATGACCAGGCTGTAATGCTGGCCCAGCAGCTCCTCGCTGCGGTAGCCGAGCAGGCTCTCGACACGGTCGTTGACGAAGGTGAAGCGGCCGTCGCAATCCAGCGTGTAGATGAAGTCGGGCGAGCTGTTGACCAGGAAACGGTGCCACTTCTCCGACTGCTGCAGGCGCTGCAGGATGTGGTTGTTTTCCTTTTCCAGCCGCCGCCGCGTCAGCGTGTTGTCGATGCGCCTCAGCAGCTCCTCGGGCTCGTAGGGCTTGCGCACGAAGTCGGCTGCGCCGCCGCGCAGCGCGCGGATCGCCGCGTCGATGGTGCTGTCGCCCGACACCACGATGACCGGCGTATCGGCGCTGCGGTCGGCGACGAAGCGCAACACCTCGTTGCCGTTGAGATCCGGCATGCCGAGGTCGAGCAGGATGGCGTCGAACTGCTGCTTGCCGATGGCGATCAGCGCGTCGCAGCCGCCGTTGGCGGTCACCACATCGTAATCACGGGTGGCCAGCAAGCGCGTCAACCCCTCCAGGATCAGCGGCTCGTCGTCCACCACCAGGAGGCGCGGGCGCACCGGAAACGTGCTGACCGTACTGCGGGGCGGGGCGGATTCGATGGGATCGTCTGACACGTGTGTTCTCCTTGGCGCGGGTTACATAGACCCGTAGCGTGTTGTTGTGAGCGGAGCCTGGCCGTTTTGCAAAGTCGGCAGGCGGATCAGGAAACGGGTTCCCTGCGGTGTGCTGGTGCAGCTGAGCTGGCCGTTCAGACGCTCGACCA
>DPSD01000107.1:0-376 GCA_003538495.1 Accumulibacter sp. | reverse complement strand
CAGACGCTCGACCAGGCTGCGGCTGATGGTCAGTCCGAGGCCGGCATGGTCGCCGCCCTTTTCGCTGATCACCGGTTCGAACAAATGTGACGCGACGGCGGCAGGCAGGCCAGGGCCGGTATCGGCCACTTCGATTTCGATCTGACGCTGGCCGTCGGCCGCGACCAGCCGCGTGATGAATTTGAGATGGCCGCCCGCATGCATGGCCTCGACTGCGTTCTTGGCGAGGTTGAACAGCACCTGCTTCAGCAGATCCTTTTGCAGCGGCATCGGCGGCACGTCCGGGTTGAGATCGATCTGCACGTTGACCTTGTTCGGTGTGAACAGGGTACCGAGTGCCATGCGCACCAGTTCGGAAACCACGCTGTTGACCGAT
>DPSD01000148.1 GCA_003538495.1 Accumulibacter sp. | reverse complement strand
TACCTGATCCCCAAACCCTTCGATCGGCGTTTGATCACCACCATCGCACCGGCGGTCGCCGAGGCAGCGATGCGCTCGGGCATCGCGACCAGGCCAATTGCCGATCTGAATGCCTACCGCCAGAAGCTGCGGGAGTTCGTCTATCAGACCGGCTTTGGCATGCGAGCCGTCTTCTCGGCGGCCAAGGGCGTCCGCGAGACGCGCATCGTCTATTGCGATGGCGAGGACGAGCGGATGCTGCGGGCGGCCCAAACGATTATCGACGAAGGCCTGACGCGCCCGATCCTGATCGGTCGTCCCGATGTGATTTCAGCGCGGCTCAAGAGAATCGGATCGAAGCTGGTGCCAGGTACCGATTTCGAGGTCGTCGACCCGGCCAGCGACAGTCGCTACAAGGAATGCTGGACAAGCTATCATCAGCTGAGAAAGCGTCACGGGGTGACCATCGACATCGCCAAGACGCGCTTGCGCACCAACAATACGATCATCGGCGCCATCCTGCTCAAGCTCGGCTACGCGGACGGGATGATCTGTGGCCTTTCCGGCCGCTTCGCTCATCATCTGCGACAGATCGACGAGGTCATTGGCAAGGTGCCCGGGCGCAGCACGATGGCGGCGATGACGCACGTGTTGCTGCCCGGCCGGGCCCTCTTCCTCTGCGATACGCACGTCAATGAGGACCCCGACGCCGCGCAACTGGCAGAGATCACCCTGATGGCGGCGGAGGCGGTCAGTCGATTCACGATCAAGCCCAAGGTGGCGATGCTCTCGCATTCCAACTTTGGCTCTTCGCAGTCCGCGTCCACCCGCAAAGTGAGCGAGGCGCTGGCGATGGTCCGCGCCAAGGCGCCCGATCTCGAAATCGACGGCGAGATGCACGGCGAAAGCGCGCTCTCGGAAGCCATTCGCGATCGCTCGGACCCCGAGTCGCCGCTCAGTGGCGAGGCCAATCTCCTGGTCATGCCCAATCTCGACGCCGCCAACATCTCCTACAACCTGCTCAAGATGACCGGTGGTGACGGCATGTCGGTCGGCCCGATCCTGCTTGGTGCGGCGTTGCCGGTGCACGTCCTGGTCCCGACGTCAACCGTTCGCCGGGTGGTGGACATGACCGCGCTAGTGGTCGTCGAAGCGGCCGCCGAGTAGGCCTTGCTGCCCCCGCCGCGGGCCCCGGATCGTGGTCCAGCGGCGGCGGTCGGCGATCAGCCCGAGGCGTCGCGCAGACCATCGGCCAGTCACGCAGGTTGCCGGCGAAAGCTGGCACGCGGTTCGCTTCTTTACAAACATGCCGAGTCAATGCATCATCAGGAGGGCTCACTCGGTATAGCCCGGACCTGATGGTTAACAATGCGTTGCAAGGTCCTATTGCAAAAATGGCAGCCAATCCGCAAAACTCGCCGCTCAGTGGTCTCGCCCGTGCGCTGGTACAAGCTGGCCGCCTCAAGGAAGCCGAGGCGGAGTCCATGCTCGCGCAGGCCGCCGCCAACCGTACCTCGCTGATCGAGCAACTGGTCGGCGCCAAAAGGGCAACATTCCTTGAACTGGCGCGTTTTGCCGCGGACAAGTTCGGTTACCCCCTGCTCGATCTGGCCGCCTTCGACGACGTCCACATCCAAAAAAACGCGGTCGACCGCAAGCTGATCGCGACCCACCGCGTCATCCCCTTGCACAAGCGCGGCAACCGCCTGGCGATCGCCATCGCCGATCCGACCAATCTGCGTGCGCTTGATGAAATCCGCTTCCAGACCGGACTGGCGGTTGACCCGGTGGTCGTCGAAGAAAACAAGCTTTCGCCGCTGGTGGCGAAACTCTCCGAAACGGTCGAGGAGAGCCTCAAGAGCTTCACCAACGAGGACATCAACCTCGAGTTCACCGACGAGCAAAGCCAGGACAAGGCGGACGAGGCCTCCAGCCTCGAGGTCGATGACGCGCCAGTGGTCAGATTCATCCAGAAAATGATGCTCGACGCGATCAATGATGGGGCGTCCGACATCCATTTTGAGCCCTACGAAAAAAACTATCGCATCCGCTTTCGAACAGACGGAATCCTGCGCGAAGTGGCCGCGCCGCCGCTGGTGATCAAGGACAAGATCGCCTCACGCATCAAGGTGATTTCGCGCCTCAATATTGCCGAGAAACGCGTTCCGCAGGACGGCCGGATGCGTCTGGTGCTATCGAAAAGCCGCTCGATCGACTTCCGCGTCAGCACCTTGCCGACCATGTACGGAGAGAAGATCGTCCTGCGAATTCTCGATCCAGCCAGCGCGTCGATGGGGATCGATGCGCTGGGCTACGAGCCGGAGCAGAAGGCAGTGCTGCTGGATGCCATCCACCGGCCGTACGGAATGATCCTGGTTACCGGACCGACGGGCTCGGGAAAGACCGTTTCGCTCTATACCTGCCTCAACCTGCTGAACAGGCCCGGGGTCAACATCGCCACCGCCGAAGACCCGGCCGAGATTCCCTTGCCGGGGATCAATCAGGTCAACATCGATGACAAGGCCGGACTGACCTTCCCGGTCGCCCTCAAGGCCTTTCTCCGGCAGGACCCGGACATCATCATGGT
>DPSD01000149.1 GCA_003538495.1 Accumulibacter sp. | reverse complement strand
CGATTCGCAGCGCGCCGGCGCTCAAGCACCTGCCGGTGATGATGATCACCGCCGAGGCCAAGAAGGAAAACATCATCGCCGCGGCACAGGCAGGTGCCAGCGGCTACATCGTAAAGCCCTTTACGGCAGCGACGCTGGCCGAGAAGCTGCAGAAGATCTTTGACAAGATGGGTGGCTGAGATGAGCGACGCCAACACCTCGGGTGACTCGAAGGAACTCGAAGACCTGTTCGACAGCATTGCTGCGGGAGCCCCTCCGGCAGCGTCTGCCGCGCCAGCGTCGGTCAAGGCATCGTTGATGCAGCAATTGCGCGAGGTCGAGGGCGAGGTCGACGACAGCGACGAGTTGCAGGCCCTGTTCGAGGCCGTGGTTGCCGCTCAGCGCACCGACCCCGCGGCATCCGCGGAGGACGCACCAGAGCCTGGGCCGGCCGGCAACGACCGGGTGTTTCAACGCGTTGGCCAGATGGCCAGGCAGTTGCACGACACGCTTGGCGAACTCGGCTACCACGCCATTCTGGAAACGACCGTTGCCGGGATACCGGACACCAGGGAGCGGCTCACGTATATCGCCAACCTCACCGAGCAGGCCGCCTGCAGGGTCTTGAACGCAACCGATATTGCCAACCCGCTGCAGGACGAACTGGAGGCGGGTTCGGCTGCGCTGGCCGCGAAGTGGGATGCGCTGTATGCCAATCAGATGGGCGTTGACGAATTCAAGCGTCTTGCCGAAGAGACGCGTTCTTTCCTCAAGCAAGGTCTGCCGCAGAAGACCGAAGCGACCAAGGCGCAGTTGCTCGAGATCATGATGGCGCAGGATTTTCAGGATCTTACGGGGCAGGTGATCAAGAAGACGATCGCCGTAGCGCAGGAACTCGAGGCGCAACTGATGGGGGTGCTGATCGAGACCATGCCCGGGGAGCGGCGGACCGAATCGGTGATGAGCCTGCTCAACGGGCCGGTGATCAACGCCGAGGGGCGCAGCGACGTCGTCGCCACACAGCAGCAGGTCGACGACCTGCTCGGAAGTCTGGGATTCTAGGAGGTCCAGGATGAGTGAATTTGCCGGGATGGAAGACCTGCTGCAGGATTTCCTGCAGGAAGCCGGTGATCTGCTGTCGGATGTGGACAACAAGCTCGTTGATCTTGAGAGGAGCCCCGGCGACGCCCGCTTGCTCAACGACATTTTCCGTGGCTTCCACACCATCAAGGGCGGTGCCGGTTTTCTCAATGCGGTCGAACTGGTGACGCTCTGTCACCTGACCGAGAATCTTTTCGACAAGCTGCGCAACGCCGAGCGAAAGCTGACACCGGGGTTGATGGATACCATCATGGCGGCGACCCAGGGCGTTCGCAACATGTTTGGCGAGATCGCGCAGGGGCGGCAACCGGCCCCTGCTCCGCCCGAAGTGACGGCCGCCCTGCGCGCTGCACTGGTCGATGAAGTCGTCGGGAGCCCTGGCGCAGCGCTTGCTGCAGAGTTGGCTGCCGCCCAGCAGTCGGCGGCGGGTCCGGACTGGCAGGCGCTGCATCAGGCCGTGGTCGGCCAGACGGTAGCGCCAGCGCCGGTGACTACGTCCGCCGCGCCCGCCGTACCGGCGGCGTCAACCGAGCCAGCAAAGGCCGTCGATGTAGCCAAGCTGCAGCCGCATTTCCCGCCAGAAGGGCGTCGCGCGACAGACAAGCCGGGCGCTGCGGTGAGTGGCGCCACATCCGGTCGCCGTGCGGAAGAGAAGGGCGCCGCTCGCGAGACGACGATCCGGGTGGATACCGCGCGCCTGGATCAAGTGCTCAACCTGTCTGGCGAGATCGGGCTGACCAAGAACCGGCTCACCAGTCTGCGGGCGGACATTCTCGCCGGTAGAAACGACACCGAGACGCTGCAGGCGCTCGACCAGGCAGTCAGCCAACTCGACCTGCTGGTCTCCGACTTGCAGAATTCGGTGATGAAGACACGGATGCAGCCAATTGGCCGGCTGTTCCAGAAGTACCCGCGAATCGCGCGCGATCTGGCGCGGCAGCTTGGCAAGGACGTTGAACTGGCGCTGGTCGGCGAAGAAACGGAAGTCGACAAGACGATGATCGAGGATCTGGCTGATCCGTTGGTGCACCTCATTCGCAACGCCGTCGATCACGGTGTGGAGTCGCCAGAGCAGCGGCAGTTGGCTGGCAAGCAGGCGAAGAGCGTGGTCCGTCTCGAGGCGCGTCAGGAAGGCGACCACATCGTCTTGATCATTGCTGACGATGGTCGTGGCATGAACCCTGAGCGGATCAGGGCAAAAGCGATCGAAAAGAACATCATCAGCGAAGAGGAGGCCAATACCCTGGACGATCGGCAGAGCCTGAATCTGATCTTTCTGCCCGGTTTCTCGACCATGGCGCAGGCCTCGGCGGTATCGGGCCGTGGCGTCGGGATGGATGTGGTGAAGACCAACATCCAGAAACTCAACGGTTCGATCGAAATCCGCTCCGAACTGGGCAAGGGCTCGGTATTCATCATTTCGCTGCCCTTGACCCTGGCGATCCTGCCGGTTCTGCTGGTGCTCCTGGGTGAGCAGCCGTTTGCCTTGCCGCTGGCCATGGTCAGGGAAATACTGCCGATCGACCACGAGCGGATGCAGGAGGTTGGCGGCAAGGAGACGGTTGTCGTACGAGGTGAAATCCTGCCGGTGATTGCCCTCTCGCGGTTGCTTGGCTGGCCGCAGGTGCAGCGACCCGAGTACGGCGTCCTGATGCAGACCGCGGAGCGCAGCTTCATTCTCGCGGTAGACAACTTCGCCGGCCGTGACGACGCCGTGATCAAGGCGCTTGACGATTTCCGGCCGCGCGGGGTTGCCGGAGTGACGACGCTATCGAATGGGCAAATCGTGCTGATTCTGGATATGAAGGAATTGCTCGCCGATCTGACCGCGCAAGCAGACCGCGATCAGCGCAATGCGCCCTCACGGGCACTGGAGTTCTTCAGCTGATCGCGCAGCGGGAACTTGTCGCAGGGGGCTACGGCCCCCTGTTTGTTTTTGCGCCCCTGCGACAACTGTTGCGCATCCGCCACTATCCAAGAATTGGCCTAAATAAGATCACATACCGCTCTATTTATTAAAGTTTTTTCCTATAATAGCCACGATTCCACTGGAAACTCGAAATGGCAGAGGAAAGTGACCTCGAAAAAACCGAAGCCGCCTCATCGAGACGCCTCGAACAGGCGCGCGAGGAGGGGCAGGTCCCGCGCTCGCGGGAGGTCGGCACCTTCCTGATCCTGATTGTTGCTGCGGCGGCGTTCTGGCTGGTCGGCCCGTGGATGGTGCAGCGCGTTTCCGGGATCTTCCGCCGCGGCTTGCTGGTCGACCAGGCGCTGGCGCGTGAGCCTGCGCTGATCCTGGTTCGACTGGCCGATATCTCGATCGATGCCCTGCTGTCTTTCGCGCCGCTGTTCGGGGCCCTGATTGCTGCGGCGCTGCTCTCGCCGTTTTTTGTCGGTAGCTGGAACTTCTCTCCCAAGGCTCTGCAGCCCGATCTGGGTCGCCTGAATCCGCTCCAGGGCCTGGCGCGCCTCGTTTCCTGGAACGGACTGGTCGAACTGCTCAAGGCGGTGGTCAAGTCGTCGCTGATTGGTGGCGTTGCGGCCTGGGTTCTGTGGAACGAGAGTGGCGATCTGCTGGCGATGTTCGCCCAATCGATCGAAGCCGGTCTGGCGGCGGCCGGTCACTTGCTCGCTTTCAGTTTTCTGGCGATCGTTTCGGCGATGCTGCTGATCGTCGCGGTGGATGTCCCTTTCCAGATCTGGCAGCACCACGACAAGCTCAAAATGAGCCGTCAGGAAGTCAAGCAGGAAGGCAAGGAGCTGGAAGGCAACCCGGAGGTCAAGAATCGCATCCGCCAGTTGCAGCGTCAGGCGGCCCGCAAACGGATGATGGCCGCCGTCCCTGCCGCCGACGTGATCGTCACCAACCCCAGTCACTACGCGGTGGCGCTGGCCTACCAGAGCGGCATGGGGGCACCGAAACTGCTGGCCAAGGGAATGGGCGAGCTGGCCCTCAAAATCCGCGAGGTGGGTGCCGAGAACGGTGTTCCGATGGTCGAGGCAGCGCCGCTGGCACGCGCGCTCTATCGGCACGTGGACTTCGACCAGGAAATACCCGCCGCTCTGTACGCGGCCGTCGCCGAGGTGCTGGCCTATGTCTATCAGCTGCACAGCTGGCGTGCAGAGGGTGGCAGCTATCCACTACCGCCACGCGACATTTCGGTCCCGGTCGAACTCGTCCCGGAGGCGCTGAATGGCTAACGCCGGCGTCGTCGCGCTACAGGATCTCTTCGCTCGTTTTGGCCAGCGGCAACTGGCCGGCCCGGTGTTGATTCTGGCGATCCTGGCAATGATGGTCTTGCCCTTGCCACCTTTTGCGCTGGATCTCTTTTTCACCTTCAACATCGCCATTTCGGTAATCGTCATGCTGGTTGCCATGAGCGTGATGAAACCGCTCGATTTCTCGGTTTTTCCGACGGTGCTGCTGGTCACCACGTTGTTGCGACTGTCGCTCAACGTTGCGTCCACACGCGTCGTTCTGCTCGAGGGTCACAATGGTCCGGGCGCGGCCGGGAAAGTCATCGAAGCGTTCGGACATTTTCTGGTCGGCGGTAATTACGCGGTTGGACTGGTGGTGTTCACGATCCTGGTGATCATCAACTTCGTGGTCATCACCAAGGGTGCCGGCCGGGTCGCCGAGGTCGCCGCACGCTTCACGCTCGACGCCATGCCGGGCAAGCAGATGGCGATCGATGCGGACCTCAACGCCGGGCTGATCGGCGAGGACGACGCGCGCAAGCGCCGGGCGACGATCGCCGAGGAGGCCGATTTCTTCGGCTCGATGGACGGTGCGTCGAAGTTCGTTCGTGGCGACGCGGTCGCCGGCATCCTGATCATGCTGATCAACGTTATCGGCGGGCTCTTCGTCGGCGTCCTCCAGCACGATCTGGACATTGCCACCGCCGCCAAGACCTATACGCTGCTGACCATCGGTGATGGTCTGGTGGCGCAGATTCCGGCGCTGATCATTTCGATTGCCGCGGGCATGGTCGTGACCCGCGTCGGCGACGATCAGGATGTTTCGCAGCAGTTCGTCTCGCAGGTGTTCAAGAATCCCAAGCTGCTGCTCCTGACCGCCGGGATCATCGGTTTGCTGGGCCTGATCCCCGGCATGCCGAACTTCGTTTTCCTATTGCTGGCCGGCGTTCTGGCGACGCTCGCCTGGCGCCTCGAGAACAGCCAGCGCGCAGCGGCACCACTGCCGGTGGCTGCGGCACCGGTAGCCGCACGCGAAGGCCAGGAGGCCAGCTGGGCCGACGTCACGGCGCTCGACGTGCTCGGCCTGGAAGTCGGCTATCGGCTGATTCCGCTGGTCGACAAGGCGCAGGACGGCGAGTTGCTGCGGCGCATTCGCGGCATCCGCAAGAAGTTCGCGCAGGAGGTGGGGTTCCTGGTGTCGCCGGTACATATTCGCGACAATCTGGAACTGAAACCGAATGCCTACAAGATCCTGCTGAAAGGCGTCGAGATCGGCGAGGGAGAAGCATTTCCGGGCAACCTGCTGGCGATCAACCCGGGTCGGGTCGCCGGGCAAGTTCCGGGAACGGTCACCAAGGACCCCGCCTACGGTCTGCCGGCGGTGTGGATCGACGCGAGCCTGCGCGACCAGGCGCAGGCCTACGGCTATACCGTCGTAGACGCCAGCACGGTGACCGCGACGCATCTCAATCAGCTGATTCTCTCGCACGCTGCCGAGCTGCTCGGGCGGCAGGAGACGCAGGCGCTGCTCGATCATCTGGCCAAGGACATGCCCAAACTGGTCGAGGACGTGGTGCCCAAGGTGCTGCCACTGGGGGTCTTCCAGAAAGTGCTGCGCAACCTGCTCGAGGAGGGCGTCCATCTTCGTGACATGCGCACAATCATCGAAACGCTGGCCGATGCCGCGCCGCGTTCGCAGGATCCGGAAATACTGACCGCGCAGCTGCGGATTGCGCTGGGTCGCGCGATTGTCCAGGAGCTGTTTCCGGGGGCTGCCGAAATGCAGGTGATGTCGCTCGACCCGCAACTGGAACGTATCCTCTCGCAGGCCGTCGCCGGTGGTGGCGATGGTGCCGCGATCGAGCCAGGCCTGGCCGATACGCTGGTCCGAGAGACGGTGGCGGCGGCGCAGCGTCAGGAAGACGTCGGATTGCCGACCGTTCTGCTGGTTCCCGGCAACCTGCGCACGCTTTTGTCCCGCTTTCTGCGTCGCAGCATCTCGCAGCTGAAGGTTCTCGCCCACGGCGAGGTGCCTGAGAACAGGATCATTAAGGTTACCTCTATCATTGGAGGCAGGGTATGAACGTCAGGAAATTCATCGCCGCGACCGCGCGCGATGCCTTGCGCAAGGTCAAGGAGACTCTGGGACCGGACGCGATCATTCTGTCCAATCGCGGTATTCCGGGAGGCGTCGAGATCATGGCGGTGGCCGCTCGCGACATGGAGATGATGGTCCCGACGGCCGAGCGCCAGGCGCCGCCGCGCCACAAGGAGGCGGCCGTGGCGCCGCCCGTCGACGCGACCGGCGGGCGCGGGCCGGCGCTGGCGCAGCCGCCAGCTCGGGCGTTGGTCAAGGCGTCGGAGCCAGCCTGCCCGCCGCCGCTTCGTCCATCGGCGCCGCTGGCAGCACGACCGATGCCGCAGGTCGAGCCGCAGCGGCCGCAGCCGCGGGGCGCTGTGCCGGCGGAGGTGGTTCCCGCCGCGGTGATGGACGAGATTCGCAGCCTGCGACGGATGGTCGAACGACAACTGGCGGGCTTTGCCTGGGGCGAGTCGACACGCGCGGCACCGGTCAAGACGGAGATGCTCCGCCAGATGCTCGATGCCGGGTTTTCGCCGCAGTTTGCCCGCGAGTTGCTGGCTGATCTGCCGCACGATCTCGATGCCGGGAACGCGCTGGCCTGGGTCAAGGGTGGCGCCGACCGCGGCATGCTGACCATCAGCAGCGAGACCGACATTGTCGACCGCGGTGGTATCTACGCGCTGGTCGGGCCAACCGGAGTCGGCAAGACGACCACCACCGCCAAGCTGGCCGCACGCTGTGTGCTGCGCCACGGCGCCCGGAAACTCGCTCTGGTGACCACCGATGGTTATCGGATTGGCGCCCACGAGCAGTTGCGAATCTACGGCCGTATCCTGGGCGTGTCGGTGCACCTGGCCAAGGATGCCGACGACCTGCGGGCGACGCTGAAGGACTTGCGGCACACCCATATGGTGCTGATCGACACCATGGGGATGAGCCAGCGTGATCGCCTGGTCAGCGAGCAGGTGGCGATGTTCGGCGACAACGACGTCAAGTCGTTGTTGCTGCTGTCGGCGACCAGCCGGGGGGATACGCTCGATGATGTGGTCAGGGCGTACAGCGGCCTGCAGCATCTTGCTGGCTGTATTCTCACGAAGGTCGACGAAGCGGCGAGTCTGGCGTCGTCGCTCGATGTGATCATTCGTCATCGCTTGCGCCTGTACTACGTCTCGAACGGGCAGCGGGTGCCCGAGGATCTGCACCTGCCGAATCGCCCCTATCTCCTGCACCGGGCGTTCAAGGACTTGCCGGAGAGTTCGCCACATCGCCTGGACGGCGTCGAGCCGGGCCTGCTGATGGCCAGCGCCGCTTGCACGACGCCGTCCGGAAACATTTCTGCGGGAGGTCATCGTGGCTGATTTTCGCGGCGATCAGGCAGCCGGACTGCGGCGCCTATTTGGCCGTCCGCAACTGCGGGTGGTGACCTTTGTTGCCGGTAGTGTCGGTGTCGGCAAGAGCGTCGCGGTGGCCAATCTGGCCGCTGCACTGGCGCGTCAGGGTCGGGACGTGCTGGTGGTGGACGAGAATACGGGCGACAACGTCGCCGCGTACTTCGGCGCCAGGGCACGGCACGATCTCCAGCAGGTGATTGATCGGGAAAAAGCCCTCTCGGAGGTCATCGTGCCGGTAGCGCCCGGGGTGCGGGTACTGCCTGCGGCCCGGGTGGTCGGCCAGCTTGCCAGTCTGAGTGCTGCCGAGCAGCGGATCCTGCTGGAGAGCCTTGGCGACATCGGTCGCCCGGCCGATGTCGTTCTGGTCGATGCCTCGCTCGATCACCCGCTTGGTTTTTCACCGCTGGGTCTTGCCGCGCAGGAGGCGGTGGTCGTCGTCGCGCCGAATGGCGCTTCGATCACCGAGGCTTACGCACTGATCAAGAAGGTCAGCCTGGCTTACTCACGCAAGCATTTCCGAATTCTGGTGAACAAGGCCAGGACCGCCAGCGAGGCGCAGGCGGTTCATGACAATATCGCCGAAGTGACCCATAGTCGCCGGTTGGCTCGTCTCGATTATGCTGGCTACGTCCCGCTCGACGAGCATCTGCGGCAGGCTTCCCGGCTGTGTCAGGCGGTTATCGGGCTGTTTCCGGATTCGCCGGCGGCGATCGCCTACCAGGCCGTCGCCGGCGACCTGCTCGGCTGGCCGACGGCCGACACCGATGTCGGCGGCCTCGAACATTTCGTGCAACAACTGCTACACTTGAGCCAACGTATAGACCCAACGGCTATCTACGCCTGATAGCTCCCCCCCCCCGAGACGCATGTATAACGCTGCTGGTCAGATCAACAAGGAGCAGCTCGTCCGGCACTTCGCGCCGATGGTCAAGCGCATCGCTTGCCACCTGATGGCTCGCCTGCCGGCCAGTGTACAGCTCGACGATCTGGTGCAGAACGGGATGCTGGGTCTGCTCGACGCCATTGGCCGTTTCGAGGCCGGTGTCGGGGCTCAGTTCGAAGTCTATGCGGCGCAGCGCGTGCGTGGCGCCATGCTCGACGGTCTGCGCGAGAACGACTGGCTGCCGCGCAGCTTGCGGCGCGGCTGTCGGCTTATCGAAAGTGCGATTGCTCAACTCGAGCAGGAGCATGGCCGTGCGCCGACCGAAAGGGAGCTTGCCGATTCTCTGGGCATGACGCTTGCCGACTATCAGAAGATGCTGCAGGATGCGCGCGGGCATCAGCTCGTATATCTCGAAGATTTGGTGGCCGACGATGGCGAGGATTTCCTTGAGCGGCATCGCGTCGAAGACGACGCTGACCCGGCCAAGCTGTTCGAGGGTGAACATGTCCGCAAGGCGCTGGCGCAGGCCGTCGCGGGCCTTCCGGAGCGCGAAAAGCTGATGATGGCCCTGTACTACGAGCAGGATCTGAATCTTCGCGAGATTGGCGAGGTCATGGGGGTTACGGAATCACGGGTCTGCCAGCTGCACAGCCAGGCGGTGATGAGACTGCGCGTTCGCTTGCATGGCGGCGCTGCCAGGCAGCCGAAGAAGGCCGGCGTCGGCGATGGATAGGATCAGTGTTCTCGGCTTGCTGATTGGCTTCGTGGCGATCGTCGGCGGACAGCTTCTCGAGGGCGGGCACCTCGGGTCGCTGTCGCAGCCGACGGCGCTGCTGATTGTCGTCGGCGGCACGCTTGGCGCGGTCATGTTGCAGAGTCCGTATGCCACTTTCGTGCGCGGCATCCGGATGGCGAAATGGATCTGGCGGCCGCCGGTGGTCGATTCGCTGCAATTGATCCAGCAGGTGTCCGGCTGGAGCCAGGTGTCGCGGCGCGAGGGGCTGCTGGCGCTCGACGGGGTGGTCAACGAGCTCAAGGATGATTTCATTCGCAGGGGGCTGCAACTGTTGGTCGACGGGGCCGAACCCGAGCGGCTGCGGGAGGTGCTCGAGGTCGAGATCAACACTTTCGACCAGGAAATGAAGCTGTCGGCAAGAATCTGGGAGGCCGCCGGCGGTTACTCGCCGACCATCGGAATCCTGGGCGCGGTGATGGGCTTGATCCAGGTGATGGAGAATCTTTCCGATCCGTCCAAACTGGGTGCCGGCATCGCGGTGGCGTTCGTCGCCACGATCTACGGTGTCGGACTCGCCAACCTGGTCTACCTGCCGATGGCCAACAAACTGAAGGCGCACATCAATCGCCTGGTCGTGCAGCGCGAAATGATCGTCGATGGGCTGGTCGGAATTGCCAATGGCGACAACCCGCGCATCATTGAGAGCCGCCTCCAGGGCTATATCTTCTGATCATGGCCCGTCGAAGGCGCGAAGAGGAGCATGACAATCACGAACGCTGGCTGGTGTCGTACGCCGATTTCATAACGCTGCTGTTTGCGTTCTTTGTCGTGATGTACGCGCTGTCGTCGGTCAATGAGGGCAAGTATCGGATTCTCAGCGATTCCATGGTCAGCGCTTTTCGCAATGTTCCGGTCAACAGTGCTGGCCAGCTGCCGCTGGTGATGCCGACGCCGGTACCGGTACCGGTGGAAAAGCCCAGCCTGGCGAGCAGGACGCAGGAGCCGGTCCGGCAGAAACAGCGCGAAAAAATGCGCAACGTCGCCAAGGATATTCTTGCGGTGATGGCGCCGCTGGTCGAGCAGGGAAAGGTGCGCGTCCTCGAAACCAGTCGCGGCGTGACCATCGAGATCAACGACAGTATCCTGTTTTCGCCTGGCCAGGCGCTCCTTCAGCCGCAGCTGGCGAAAGCCATGCAATCGGTCGCCGAGGTGCTGGTTGCCGCCGATTTCCCGATCACCATCGAGGGTCATACCGACGACGTTCCGATCAGCAACCCGCAGTTCCCCTCGAACTGGGAGTTGTCAGCCGTGCGTGCGACTACCGTCTTGCGCCTGTTCGCCGCTGCTGGGATCGCCCCGCGGCGCCTGACCGCGATTGGCTACGCCGATACCCGCCCGGTGGAGCCGAATGTGCTGGCGGACGGGCGGGCGCGGAATCGACGAGTGTCGATCCTGATCGATTCGGAAATCCCCGAAACGGGGACCGAAGTCAATCTGCAGGGGCAGGCCGTCGAGCCCGGCGACGCGCCCCCGGCGGCGCTGCCGGCGCGCTAGCGGGGGCGGCTACGCGCTGTCGCTAATGCGGCTGCCGCCGACTAGCGTACTTTGGCCGTCCGGGCCGTATAGACTGGCTGAGGTGTTGCTGCTCAGGAGGATTTCGAGGGCCTGCGCGTTGCTTCGCATACGCACCTGGATCAGTTCGCCATTCACTCGATTGAGTTCGCGCGCCTGGCTGGCGAGGGTCAGCAGCGACGCCCAGGCGGCGCGCGCACGCGTTTCGCCAGGGTAGGCGTCAAACCAGGCGAGCACTCCGGCGCGGTCGCTGGCCAGACCGCTGGCGGCCAGCAAACGAGTGCGTCGCGAGGCGAGAGCAGCGAGTTCAGCGGCCAGCCCGTTTTTCTGCCCCACCAGTTCTAGCAGGCCATCGACTTCGCCTGCGATCAGCATCCGCTGCTCACTCTCGAGCAGCGCAATGAAAGTCCCCAGCGCCGCAACTTCGGAGTTGACGGTCGGCAGGAAGTCGCTGCTGGTGGTCGCCATCATGCGCCCCCTCAGGCCGGCCCTCAGGCCTTCGGTTGCGAAGCGATGAGTTCGCTGGCCGAGGCAATCAGGCGTTCGGCAATGGTGTCCGCGTTGATCGTGAATCGACCTTCGGCGATGGCCTGCGTGATCTCGGAAACCCGGGTCGCGTCAAACGCCGGCGTTTCCCCAGAAGACTGCAGTTGTCCGGCCAATTCACTCAGATGAACTTCTGTGGCGGCGCTGGGTAGCGGGGCGCTGGCGCTGGCACGACTACGCGGCTCGTTACTGCCGCTGACCGCGCCGCCAGTGGGGGTTGTGCTGTCGATTTTCACGGTGGTGTTCCTTGAACGGTTGTTCTCACCTCAACTATCGGCGAAAAACGGCAAGACTTTAACATTTTTTGTGCAGGACGCCGGTGATCGATCAATACGCCACCTCGACGATGCCACCGAGGCGCGCGACGCCGCTGACCACCTGTCCGGACGACGTTCTGACCTGCGCAACCTGTCCGTCGGTGGCATTGTTAAGTGCTTTACCCTCGTTGCTGACGGTAAAACCGGCCCCACTGGAAAGCAACTTGACGCTTTGTCCCTGCTGCACAGCCCAAGGGGCGGTCAGCAAGTCGCTGCGCAGCGGCTGACCGGCGGCGACGCCGTTTCTGACCGTCATGCCGACCGCCTGCGCCGGGTCAGTCACGATGCTCGTCGGGAGCGTGCCAAGATCGCCACTTTGCGTGATCACGTCGGCGGCGCTGACAACCTGGCCCGGACTCAGCTGCCGCGCGGTAACCAGGTAGTTGCCGGCGACCCTGATCTGCACCGGCACATACACTGTCCAGACCGTGGGGGCGAGGCAGCGTACGCCGACCGTCGTTCGTCCCCAGAGTCGGCTTCCCTGCGGCAGGAACGGCTCGAAAGCGCTACACGGTGTCGCCTGTGCTTGCTGGTCGAGACGACCGATGATGTAGCTCGCCTTTCCTGGCAAGCCCTGCGTCTGGATGCGCAGGTATTGATCGAGTGCAGCGGACAGCGAAGCCTGGGCGAACGTGCTCGCGCTGACAGCCGCGAGGAAAACGGCGAGCAGATACAGCAGCAGGTCACGGGGTTTGCCGGCGAGAGGAATGCACATGCTGCCATTCTGCCTGATTTTGCCGCCTGGGCGAAGCAGCCCCGGCAGGCCCGGGCCGGCGACGCGGCCGGCAATATTTGCCGGAGAACCGGCAAAAGCGGGTCTCGCAGTCGACTCCCGCGCCCGCGGATCGACTCCCGGGAGCGCTGGCTTGAAGGTGGTACGTCTCTTGCTTCGAGAGGCTGTACATCAGCACGCTCTACCGTGAGGCCACCGTGATCAGCAAGATTCAGAATGCGCTTCTTTTCCAGCACCAGGCTCTTAGTTTGCGCGCCAATCGGCAACAGGTGCTGGCCGGGAATATCGCCAACGCCGATACGCCGCACTACCAGGCGAGGGACTTCGACTTCAGCGCGGCCCTGCAGAACGCCGTCAGCGGCCGCAGCGCAGGCAGTCTTCAACTGGCCATGACTTCTCCGCGCCATACGCCAGGGGCGGCTGGTTCGTTACCGGTGACCCTGATGTATCGCCAGCCGACGCAAGCAAGCGCCGACGGCAACACGGTGGATATGGACGTCGAACGCGCTCAGTTCGCGGAAAACGCCTTCTTCTATGAGGCCGGGCTGACTTTTCTCTCGGGCCGGATCAGAACCCTCCAGACGGCCATCCAGGGACAATAAGCGTGAGCCTCTCGAATGCTTTCCAGGTGGCCGGTAGCGCGATGACCGCGCAGGCGATGCGCCTCAACGCTGTCGCCAGCAACCTGGCCAACGCCGATAGCGTGATCAGCTCCGATGGCAAGCCTTACCGCGCGAAACAGGTGGTGTTCGCCGCCACGGCGATGGGCAGTCCAGCGGCGCAGGGGGTACGGGTGGTGCAGGTGGTCGAGGACAGCAGTCCGGGTCGCCTGGTCTATGACCCGCGCAATCCGGCAGCGGACGAGCAAGGCTACGTGACCATGCCTAACGTCAGCGTGGTCGATGAAATGACCAACATGATTTCGGCTTCGCGGGCCTACCAGACCAATGCCGAAGTGATGAACACCGCCAAGCAGTTGCTGCTCAAGACGCTGGCGCTTGGCCAGTAGGAAAAAACTTTAGGAGAATCTGATGGCCGCCGTACAAGCAAGCAGCGCTAGCAGCGCAAACAGCGACATCCTGGCTTCGCTCAACGCGAAGTCCAGGTCGGGGACAAACGATCTGGTGTCGACCAGCGAGGAAGTACAGAATCGCTTTCTCAAGCTGCTGGTCACGCAGCTCAAGAACCAGGATCCGCTCAATCCACTCGACAACGCCGCGGTAACCACCCAGATTTCGCAAATCAACACGGTAACCGGCATCGAAAGGCTGAACACGACGCTGGAGACCTTGCTGAGCACCTATAACGATGGTCAGGCGGTGCAAGCTGCCGCCTTGATCGGCAAGAGCGTTCTGGTCGGCGGTTCCGGGCTGGTTCTGGCCAATGGCCAGGCCAGCGCCGGGGTCAGCCTCGCCGAGCCGGCAGACAATCTGACGCTGACCATCCTTGGCGGCGGCGGTGGCGTGGTGCAATCGCAAACGCTTGGTGCGCGCGATGCCGGCAGCTTCGCTTTCACCTGGGACGGCAAGACCGATGCCGGCGCCGACGCGCTGCCGGGTACCTATAGCTTCAAGGTCGACGCCGTTCGCGGTGGTGAAAAGGTGGCGGCAGAGGCTTTGCAGATTGGCACGGTTTCTGCTTTGGTCAGGGACAAGGGTGGTTTCCAACTCGACCTCGGCGGTCTGGGACGGGTGGATTTCAGCAAGGTTCGGCAGATTCTCTAGAGCAGGGGGCAGCAATGAGTTTCCAACAGGGTTTGAGTGGTCTCGACGCGGCGTCTTCGGCGCTGGACGTGATCGGCAATAATGTGGCCAACTCGAGTACCGTCGGTTTCAAGGGTGCCACCGCGCATTTCGCGGATCTCTACGCGGCGTCGCTGGGTCTGGTGGGCGCTTCGCAGATCGGCATCGGGGTAACCGTATCGGCGATTCAGCAGCAGTTCACCCAGGGCAATCTGACGACGACGAACAACCCGCTTGATCTGGCGATCAATGGCGGAGGTTTTTTTCGCATGAGTCAGGGCGGGGCGATAGGTTACACGCGCAACGGCCAGTTTCACATTGACAATCAGGGCTATATCATCAATGACCAGACGCTGCGCCTGACCGGCTATCCGGTCACCGCGAGTGGTCAGATATCGCCCTCCAATCCGGTGGAGTTGCAACTGACCGCTAGCCAGATTCCGCCGCGTGCCACCAGCGACCCACTGTCGGGAGACATTGCCGCGGTGATCAATCTTGATTCGCGCGACACCGTTCCCGCCTTGTCACCGTTCAATCCGGCCAATCCGGAAACGTACAACTTCTCGACCGCACTGACCGTCTTCGACACCCTCGGGGTGGTGCACAACCTGAGCACCTTCTACGTTCTCAACGCGCCGAGCGCGCCCGCCGGCGGCGAGTGGACGCTCTACGCGACGCTCGACGGCGCTGATCCGCTAACGCCGGGGCCGGTCGGGAATCTGGCCTTCGATACTTCGGGTGCCTTGAATCCGGCGTCGGCCTTGCAGACACTGCCATCGTGGACCCTGAGCAGCGGTGCCGTCTCACCGTGGTCGCCGGGGACTATGGATTTCACCGGCACCACTCAGTACGGCAGCGAATCGAACGTCGACAGCCTGACCCAGGGCGGCTTTGCCTCGGGCAGTCTGGTGAGTGTCGGCGTCGGCATCGATGGCGTGGTGCAGGGGCGCTACAGCAATGGCCAGACGCGAAACATGGGGCAGGTGGTGCTGGCCACCTTCACCGACCCGAACGGACTGCTGAATCTGGGCAACAATCAGTGGCGCTCGACGTCGCTGTCGGGACCCGAGTTGATCGGAACGCCGGCATCCGGAAGTCGCGGGGTCGTCCAGTCTGCCGCCGTCGAGGATTCGAACGTCGACCTGACCAATGAGCTGGTGGCGATGATCACTGCCCAGCGTAATTACCAGGCCAACGCACAAACGATCAAGACCCAGGATCAGATCATGCAGACGTTGGTCAACCTGCGCTAATGGCTGACCTGGACAGCTTGGCTGCGGACGGACCATGGACCGGCTGATTTATACGGCGATGAGCGGGGCCAAGCAGGTTTTCCTGCAACAAGCCGGCGTCGCCCAGAACCTGGCCAATGCGACGACCACCGGCTATCGCGCGATGGAGCATCGATTCCGTGCCGTGCCGGTACTTGGCGCGGGGGCGCCGACGCGCGCTTTCGCCGCCGACGCCTCGGTGGCCAATGTCTTCGATCAGGGGCCGGTGACAGTCACCGGTCGGCCGCTCGACGTCGCGGTCCAGGGTGCTGGCTGGATTGCCGTGCAGGGCGGTGACGGGCGCGAGGCCTATACCCGCTCCGGCAATCTCAGAACCGACGCCAATGGTGTGCTGCAGACCAGCGGCGGCTTGAACGTGCTGGGCGAGGGTGGGCCAATCGCGCTGCCGCCTGACAACAACATCGCCATTGGCGCCGACGGGACGGTATCGAGCATCCCGCGCGTCGGCGCCGGGGCGATCAACAACGCCAACGTGGTCGGCCGGATCAAGCTCGTCAATCCGCCGGAGAGCGAAATGGTCCGCGGTGATGATGGCTTGTTTCGCACTCAGAACGGCCTGCCGGCTCTGGCCGACGAGAATGTCAAGCTGACGCCGGAAGCGCTGGAGGGGAGTAATGCGAATCCGGTCGACGCGATGGTGCGGATGATCAGTCTGGCGCGCCAGTTCGAAATGCAGATCAAGATGCTGCAGACCGCCGACGCCAATGCGCGTACGGCCACGCAGCTGCTGACGATGAACCGTTGATAGGATGAATGCCGAATGATGCGCTCGCTGTGGACCGCCAGTACCGGCCTCAACGCCCAACAGGTGCAGATCGACATCATCGCCAACAATCTGGCGAACGTCAGCACCAATGGTTTCAAGCAGGCGCGCGGGATCTTTGCCGATCTGCTCTACCAGACCCTGCGGCAGCCCGGGGCGCAGTCATCGCAAACCACGCAGATCCCCGACGGGCTGCAGATCGGCCTGGGTGTGACGCCGGTCTCGACCGGCCGGATTTTCACGCAGGGGTCCCTGCAACAGACCGGCAACGCGCTCGACATGGCGATCGACGGCGCCGGTTTCTTCCAGGTCCTGCTGCCCGACGGGACCACGGCCTATACCCGCGACGGATCGTTTCAGAAGGACAACCAGGGGCAGATGGTGACCACCAGCGGCTATCCCCTGCAGCCGGCGATCACCATTCCCCAGAATGCGCTGACGGTGACTGTCGGCACCGACGGGGTGGTCAGCATCACCCAGCCGGGGACCACGGCGACGGTGCAGATCGGCACCATCCAGGTCGCCACGTTCATCAACAACGGCGGTCTGCAGGCCGTTGGCGACAATCTCTTCCTGGAGACGGCGTCGAGCGGTACGCCTACCCCCAATACGCCGGGGACGAATGGTTCCGGGCTGGTCATCCAGAACTACGTCGAGGCGTCCAACGTCAATGTGGCGCAGGAACTGGTGAACATGATCCAGACGCAACGTGCCTACGAACTGAACTCCAAGGTGGTGTCGACCTCGGACCAGATGTTGGCACGCCTGACCCAGTTGTAGGAGGCTGACCATGAGCATACGCAGGCCCGTCAACAAGTCCCTGCTGGCGATTCCCGTGCTGCTCCTGGTCGGCGGCTGCACGACCGTGCCGCCGACCAACATCCATCAGCCGATGACCGCGCGTCCGCAGCAGCGGAGCGACGCGCTCGCTGCCAATCTCGCGGCCACCGGCAGCATTTATCAGGCTGGCGCATCGCGAACGCTGTTCGAAGACCGACGCGCCCGCTACGTCGGCGACACGATCACCGTATCGATCACCGAGAACACCACCGCGGCGACCAAGTCCAATACCAGTGTTTCCAAGACCGGCAGCATCAGCGCCTCCGCCGGGCCGTTCGTCGGTTCGCCGGCAAACTGGTTTAGGCCGGCCGAATTGAACGCCAGCAGCAGCAACGTCGCTGCCGGCAAGGGCGATGCCGCCGCCAACAACGTGTTCACCGGCTTTATTACGGTGACCGTGATCGAGGTGCTGCCAAACGGCAATCTGCTGGTCTCCGGCGAGAAGCAGGTGGCGATCGGTCACGGACAGGAGTACATCCGTCTTTCCGGAATCGTCAATCCGTATTTCGTCAATGCCGCCAATACCATTCCCTCATCGCAGATTGCCGATGCACGAATCGAGTACAAGGAAAGCGGTACCATCAGCGAGGCGCAAGTTATGGCCTGCCCTTCCTTTGGCTACGCAACACAGAACCATTAATCCTTTTTCGGCAACAGCCATCTGGCATAAG
>DPSD01000680.1 GCA_003538495.1 Accumulibacter sp. | reverse complement strand
GAGGGGAGTTTCGTGAGTCGCTGACGCGACTTTCACATTAAGGGTCATGAGGAGCGTCGGGCCTGACCAGTTCGATGCAGAAATCGCTCTCATAGGGAGGCACATGCACTTCGATGATCGAGCCCGGGGCCACCTGCAGCCGCACCCCAGTAACATCGGCATGGACCGGCAGCAGGCTCACCCCACGGTCGACCAGGACCATGCTGCGGATCTCGGCCGCGCCTCGCAGCGCCAGGAATTGCGCCACCCGCAGCAGCGAATGGCCGCGGTACAGCACGTCGTCCACCACCACCACGGTTTTTCCCGAAAGGTCGGCAGCGGTCTCGGCAGGATCTTCCCTGAGCAGGGTTTGCGGGTAGAGCAGCGTGAGATCATCACCGTAACGCTTCACCTCCAGTTGCAGTCGTTGGGCAGGCCGGACTCCCAGCCGCAGCAGCCGTTCGGCCAGCAAACTGGCGAGTGGCACACCACGCCGGAGAATACCGATCAGGACCACGTCGCTGCGTCCATCGAGCAAGCCCAGCAGTCGACCGGCCATGCCATCGAGCACGTTCGCCAGTTGCTGCTGGTCGTAAAGACAGGTGTGATCGTTCATCCTGATTGCCTGCGCTCAGGACTGCCTGCTGGCGGAGCGGTCTGCGGCCAGCGCGAGCGAGTGCAAGGCCTGCGAAACCGTTACCGGATACGCCGGCGCCGGATCCAGACTGCGCAAGGGATCGGGCAAACGGGCGAGACCGTCGCACACGCGCGCGCGGATGTCCGCAAGAGCAGGCGATTGCTTGACTCTCCGCCCCTGCCGCATGGCCGGGATCAGCAGATCGTCCTGCTCGTGGCTGTTGCTGGCGACCGTCAGCAGGTCTCCGGACATCCTGCCATCCGCCCCGTACGCTCGCCGGATCTGTTTGCGCCCGGGCCAGGTGGCCTTGCCTTCCGAGCGTTTGCGACGCGGCGAACCGGCATATTCCTGCAGCTTGTAGGCGCAATCGAGATAGGGTTTGTCGGCGGAGGTATTCATGCGCGTTCCGACGCCAAAGCCGTCGATCGGCGCGCCACTTTGCAAGAGATCGCGAATCCGGTATTCATCGAGATTGCCGCTGGCAAAAATTCGCACCTCCGATAGCCCACCAGCATCGAGGATCGCGCGCACGCGTCTTGCGTGCTCACCCAGATCACCGCTGTCGAGGCGCACGGCCTGGATGCTCGGAGCAGCCAGTTTTGGCATCAGCGCCACCAGCTTGCGTGCCGCCTCTTCCGTGTCATAGGTGTCGATCAAGAGCGTCGTGCCGCCGGGCTGCGAACGGGCAAAATTTTCGAAGGCCTGCGTTTCGCTGGCATGCGCCTGGATATACGAATGCGCCATCGTCCCGAAGAGCGGAATTCCCCAGCGCATGCCGGCGAGCACCGTCGCCGTACCAGTGAAGCCGGCAAGATAACTCGCACGCGCCGAAAGCAGACCGGCCTCGGCGCCATGTGCGCGCCGCAAACCGAAGTCTACCAGCGTCCGGCCCGCGGCGGCGAGCACGCAACGGGCAGCCTTCGCTGCGACCATGCTCTGGAACTGCAGCAGGTTGATGATCCGCGTCTCGACCAGTTGCGCCTCGCGCATCGGCGCTATGATGCGCAACAAGGGTTCATCGGGAAATACCAGCGTACCCTCGGGCAAGGCATCAACATCGCCGGAGAAGCGCCAATCGGCCAGCGAACCGACGAAATCGCCCCGGAAACGACCGCAGTGCTGTAGCCACTGCAATTCATCGGCCGCAAAACAAGCCTGCTCAAGATACTCGAGAACTTGCTCGAGTCCTGCGGCAATCAGGAAATTGCGCTCCTCCGGCAGCTTGCGAACAAAGAATTCGAATACCGCCACCTCGTTCATGCCGCGCTCGTAATAGGCCTGCAGCATGGTGAGTTGATACAGATCGGTCAGCAGAACGCTCTCGCGGTTCATGGCTGCCCCTTGTCCAGCCTTGCCATGCCGGGTGCTCGCCGGGTGATCGTCGATCGTGCCCGCCAGTGTGTCCGGAAACCAGTCTGCCCTTTCTGGCAATCGATCATGGTCCATCCCTCCCGTCGGCAGTTCAGTTCGGCAGCGGCGCGAACAGTGCAGCAATGTCGTCGCGACCGAACTTGGCATCGACCCCGCGATCTGCCGAGAGAATGCGTTCGGCAAGTTCAGCCTTGCGCTCCTGGAGGGCCAGGATCTTCTCCTCGATGCTGCCGGCAACGATCAACTTGTAGACGAAAACCGGCTTGTCCTGACCCAGACGATGCGCGCGATCGGTGGCCTGGTTTTCCGCTGCGGGGTTCCACCAGGGATCGTAGTGGATGACGGTGTCGGCCGCCGTCAGATTCAGTCCGACACCACCCGCGCGCAGGCTGATCAGGAAGATCGGCACTTCGCCGGCCTGGAAGCGGCGCACCTGCTCCTCGCGGTCGCGGGTATCGCCGGTGAGAATCACATAGTCGAGGCCGACCAGCTTCAATTCCTTTTCAATCAGTGCCAGCATGCTGGTGAACTGCGAGAACAGCAGGATGCGCCGTCCTTCCTCGACCTGCTCCGGCAACATCGTCATCAACAGATCAAGTTTGGCCCGCTCCTTGATTTTCTGGGCGGCCTTGGCCTTGACCAGACGCGGGTCGCAGCACACCTGGCGCAGCTTCAGCAGCGCGTCGAGGATGACGATCTGGCTGCGGTTGAAGCCCTTGCTGGCAATCTCCTCGCGAACCTTCTCGTCCATCGCGACGCGCACGGTCTCGTAGAGATCGCGCTGGCTGCCGACCAGTTCGACCTTGCGCACGATGATCGTTTTCAGTGGCAACTCGCGCGCCACCTCTTCTTTCTTGCGACGCAGGATGAATGGGCGAACCCGGCGCGCGAGCAGGTCACGGCGCTGGGTATCCCCCTGTTTTTCGATCGGCGTCCGCCAGTACTTGGTAAAGGTCTGGTTGTTACCGAGAAACCCGGGCAACAGGAAGTCGAACTGACTCCACAGCTCACCCAGATGATTTTCCAGGGGGGTGCCGGTCAGGCACAGACGATGCCGGGCGACGATCTTGCGCACCACTTCGGCACCCTGGCTGCGCGCGTTCTTGACCGTCTGCGCCTCGTCGAGAATCAGCAGATGATAGCGGTGCCGAGTCAGCTCCGCGGCATCGCGCCAGAGCAGCGGGT
>DPSD01000679.1:4660-4945 GCA_003538495.1 Accumulibacter sp. | reverse complement strand
CCAGACGGTCACTTGATGGCCGGTCGCCAGGAGGTGTCCGGCCATCGGCTGGCCCATCCCGCCGAGACCGATGAAACCCAGCTTCATTGCGGCGTGGACAGCTTTTCGAGGAGCTTCAGCGCGGCGATCGAGTCGTCCTCGCCCATGCCGCTGCCGACGATGGCATTGAACAGCTGCGCGGTGGCGGCTGCCGCGGGCAGCATCAGCCCGAGACGGTGCGCTTCCTCCATGACGATGCGCAGGTCCTTCTGGTGCATCCAGGCCTTGAAGCCCGGCTTGAAGTTG
>DPSD01000679.1:455-4434 GCA_003538495.1 Accumulibacter sp. | reverse complement strand
CTCTGCATGACGATGTTCATGTCCTTCTGGTGCATCCAGGACTTGAAGCCCGGCTTGAAGTTGCGGTCGAGCATTCGCTGGCCGTGGTTTTCGAGGATCCGCGAGTAGGCGAAGCCGCCGAGCAGCGCTTCGCGCACCCTGGCCGTGTCCACACCGTTCTTCGCTGCGAAGTTGAAGGCCTCGGCAAGGGCGGCGACGCCGACCCCGGTGAGGATCTGGTTGCACGCCTTGGCCACCTGTCCGGCGCCGATGTCGCCGATCAGGGTGACCGACTTGCCCATCTTCTCGAACAGCGGCTTGACCTTGTCGAAAACCTCCGGCCGGGCGCCGACCATGATCGTCAAGGCCGCATTGATCGCGCCGACCTCGCCGCCCGAGACCGGCGCATCGACGAATTCGATGCCCTTTGCCGCCAGGCTGGCGCCGATCTGGCGTGCGGCGTTGGGGTTGATGGTGCTCATGTCGACGACGATCAGTCCTGCCCTGGCGCCGGCGGCGATACCCGTTTCGCCGAACGCCACGGCCTCGACGTCGGGGGCGTCGGCGACCATCGTGAACACCACCTCGGCGTGCTTCGCCACTTCGGCGGGCGAGTCGTGCAGCCGGGCGTCGACCGCCTGGAAGGGCTCCAGCGAAGCGGGACGACGGGCCCAGAGATGCAGCGTGTGGCCGTCCTTCGCCAGGTGCAGCGCCATGGGGCGGCCCATGAGGCCGAGTCCGATGAAACCGATTTGCATGGATCTATCTCCTTTTCGGATTGATTGCGGCGAGGGCTCAGCCGGGAAAGACTGCCGGCTTGAGCAGGTTGGGGGGATGCTGGACGTCGGGCGCGTCGACGATCCGATAGGCGGTGTCAGCACGACATTGTCGAGGGTCAGGACGCGCCGATCAAGGGCGGGCTCGTTCTCGAAGCCGGCGGCAAGCCGGGGGTGTCGGTGGCCATCACGCCGGCCCGGGCAATCGCCTCGCGGTCGAAGTCGTTGCAGCCGACCGCGACGTTGCAGGCGGCCTTGAGTGCCGGCGCGCTGGCCAGCAACGCGGCGAGCGGCCGGTATGCGGTGCGGAGCAGGCGGGCGTCATGCCGAGTCGCTCGCCCGATCCTTCTGCAAGCCGCGTCGTTACCGGCCTCCCGGAGGCATGCCCAGGCGATGCGACATCAGCCTCGCCAGCTGGTGGACGGTCCTTGCCGCCAGCTCGATGCGCTCTGCGCCGGGTGGTGGGCTGTTTGTCTTCATCATGCTGAGCGCAACCGCCGCAACCGCCTGATGGCCGCTGGCGTCGAAGATTGGGGCGCCGTGGCAGCACATTCCCGCACGCGCTTCCTCGTCATCCACCGCCAGGCCCTGCTGGCGTGCCACCCTGATCACGGAAGGAACCGTGGCCTTGGGCAAATCGCGGCTCGCCGTTTGCACTGTCCGGTCGACCTCGCTGTCGTCGCTGTGGATACGATTGACACTTGGATTGGCGCGAAACTACACTGGGTCGAATTCAAGAGCAAGCACGGTGTTCACATATATGAACAAGCTGAAAAATCTGCGGCACTTCATCGATGGTCATCTGGTTGATGGTGCCGGCTCGCCGTGGGGCGATGTCTTCGATCCGGCCACCGGGCAACTTGCGGCGCGCGTACCGCTGGCGAGCGCCGACCAGACGGCTCAGGCGATCGACGCCGCCGCTGCCGCGCTGCCGGCATGGTCGGATACGCCGCCACTCCGGCGCGCGCGCGTGCTGTTCAAGTTTCGCGAGCTACTGGAGCAGCACCTCGACGAGCTGGCGGCGATCCTGACCGCCGAGCACGGCAAGGTGCTCGCCGACGCCAAAGGCGAGATCATTCGCGGCATGGAGGTCGTCGAGTTTGCCTGCGGCATCCCGCATCTCTTGAAGGGCGAGTATTCCGACCAGATCGGCAGCGGCATCGATAGCTGGTCGATCCGCCAGCCGATCGGCGTCTGTGCCGGGATCACGCCATTCAATTTTCCGGTGATGGTGCCGATGTGGATGGTCCCGATCGCGCTGGCCTGCGGCAACACCTTCGTCCTCAAACCGTCCGAGCGCGACCCGTCGGCCAGCCTGTTCATCGCCGATCTGCTCGCTCGGGCCGGTCTGCCCAAGGGCGTTTTCAACGTCGTCCATGGCGACAAGGAGGCGGTTGACTGCCTGCTGACCGATGCCCGCGTCGCCGCGGTCAGTTTTGTCGGCTCGACGCCGATCGCCGAGTATATCTATGCCACCGGCTGCGCGCACGGCAAGCGGGTGCAGGCGCTCGGCGGCGCCAAGAACCATCTGCTGGTGATGCCCGACGCCGACCTCGAGCAAGCGGTCGATGCGCTGATCGGTGCCGCCTACGGTTCCGCCGGCGAACGCTGCATGGCGATCTCGGTGGCGGTCGCGGTCGGCGGGGTTGGCGATCGGCTGGTGGCCGCGCTGGATGAGCGCGTGCGCTCGCTACGAATCGGCCCCGGCACAGACCCCGGCATGGAAATGGGGCCGCTGGTCACGCGGCAGCATCTCGACAAGGTGCGCGCCTACGTCAATCTCGGCGTCGAGGAGGGCGCGGAGCTGGTGGTCGATGGCCGCGACCTGCGCATTGCCGGTCACCAGGGCGGCTATTTTCTCGGCGGCTGCCTGTTTGACCGCGTCTCGCCACAGATGCGCATCTACCGCGAGGAAATCTTCGGTCCGGTGCTGTGCATCGTTCGCGTGCCCGATTTCGAGGCCGCCGTCGAACTGGTCAACGCCCACGAATTCGGCAATGGCGTCGCCGTGTTTACCCGCAGCGGCAACACCGCCAGGGAGTTCGTGCGGCGCATCCAGGTCGGGATGGTCGGCGTCAACGTCCCGATTCCCGTGCCGATGGCATTTCACGGCTTCGGCGGCTGGAAGCGCTCGCTGTTCGGTGACCACGCGGTCCATGGTCCCGATGGCGTGCACTTCTACACCCGCCTCAATACGGCGACCGGTCGCTGGCCGCAGGAGCTGGCCAGCACCGCCAGTTTCGTGATGCCGACGCACTGAGCTTTGGCGGTCCGCCAGCCGGCGAAGCTGCTCCCGGGTAGCGACTAAGGGCGCTGCTGCTCACACGCCAGACGTACCGCGAGCCAGGCAAGGATCCCGCCCATCAGGTATCTTTGTCCTGCGAGCCACCGCCGATGGCGCGCGAACCAGGTCGCCAGCTGAGCGGCAAACAGGGTGAATAACAGGTTGACCGAGAAACTGACGGCCATCTGCGTGCATCCCAGGGTGGCGCTCTGCAGGAAAACCGATCCGTGCGCGGGCGAAACGAACTGCGGCAATACCGACAGGTAGAAGACCGCGATCTTGGGATTGAGGACGTTGGTCAGAAAGCCCATGGCGAACAGCCTGGGCAGCGAATCCGGTGGCAGGCGCTGCGGCTCGAACGGCGAGCGCGCGCCCGGCTTGACGGCCTGCCATGCCAGGAACAGTAAATAGGCAGCGCCGAGCCACTTAAGCACTTCGTAAGCCAGCGGCACCGCCAGGAAGATGGCGGCAAGGCCGGCGGCAGCGGCCAGCATATGGACCACGAAGCCGGCGACGACACCAAGCAGCGAGACGATGCCCGCTTTTCGTCCCTGGCAGATCGAGCGCGAGATCAGGTAGATCATTTTCGGACCCGGCGTCAGGACCATCAGCAGCGCGGCGCCGGCAAACAGCACGAGGTCGGGTGCTGGAATCATCGGGTCTCCATAAGCGCCAAGGCTTGTCGTCGAGAGGCGGTTTGCAGCAAGCGGTTTCGCGGCCTTGGTGGCAGGCTGGCATTGCTTTGTGCGCTGTGCGGGCGCCATCATCGCACAAAGGGCCTTGGCGGGATGCAAGACCTGCCCGGCGTGCAGGGCCGGGGTGGCGGCGGAGCCTCTGGGGCCGGGAGAATAGGCATCGCCGCCGCCCGTCTGGCTTCCTTGGCGAGCTTGCCAGCGCTTGTGGTAGGCTCCCTGCTGTTGGTGGCGACGCGACAGCCTCT
>DPSD01000679.1:0-182 GCA_003538495.1 Accumulibacter sp. | reverse complement strand
TGGTGGCGACGCGACAGCCTCTGCGCTGCCCTACGCCATCCAGCCATTGACACCGTGTTTTGAGGAGAGATTCGCTGATGAAACCAGATCGTTTGTCGCTAGCAGTGATCGCCGCCGCGCTCCTGGCCGTGCCTTTTTACAGCGCCGCGCAGCAGGCCACTCCGGCGGTGCCAGTCGCCAGC
>DPSD01000257.1 GCA_003538495.1 Accumulibacter sp. | reverse complement strand
GGATGCTGACAAGCAGGGCTTGGGAAAAACGAAGAAAAGCCGTATCGAACGTGCCCACATCGACGCCGAAACACCGCTGCACTGGGGCTATGTCTTCGACCAAGTGATGCAGAAGCGCGGCGGCTTCGACATCGTGCTCACCAACCCGCCGTGGGAAGTGTTCAAGCCGCAGGCGAAGGAATTCTTCGCCGATCACTCCGAACTGGTGACGAAGAACAAGATGACGATCAAGGAGTTCGAGAAGGAACAGGGCAAGCTGCTCAAGGACGAGGCGGTTCGAGAAGCGTGGCTGGCGTATGAGAGCCACTTTCCGCACCTCAACCAGTATTTCCGCCGGGCTCCCGAATACCGCAGCCAGTTCGCGACGGTCGATGGCCGCAAGGTAGGTTCCGACCTCAACCTCTACAAGCTGTTCCTGGAGCGTTGTTTCTCCTTGCTGCGCCCCGGCGGCCATTGCGGCATCGTCATTCCCAGCGGCATCTACACCGACCTGGGCGCCAAGGGGCTGCGCGACCTGCTGTTCAACAGAACCCGCATTGAAGGCTTGTTCTGCTTCGAGAATCGCAAGACGATCTTCGAAGGAGTACATCGCAGCTTCAAATTCGTCGTGCTGACTTTCGAAAAAACCGCCTCGCTGCGCGTGCAGCAGCCCGGAGAGAAGAACGTCAGCGCTCCCCCGGACGATCTACTATCGCCGGCGCGCACTGGCGAACTCGGCACGACCCGTTTCCCCGCTGCTTTCATGCGTTGGGATGTAACGGAACTCGATCGCTTTCCGGCGGAAGGTGCCTTGTGGCTGGACGTGAACCTGATCCGCCGCTTGTCGCCGGATTCACACTCGGTGATGGAGTTCAAGACTGAACAGGACATCCACATCGCGGAAAAAATGCTGCACTTTCCCTTGTTGGGTGAGCATTGCCCGGGCGCATGGAAAGTATCTTTATGCCGTGAATTTCACATGACTGATGATGCCAAGCTATTCAAAACGGATTCGGCTACGGGACGGCTACCACTCTTTGAAGGAAAAATGATCTGGCAATTCAATTCAGCCTATGCGGAACCGCGTTACTGGGTCAATGAGACAGAAGGTAAGACGGCATTGCTCCGTGTGGCTACTCGTCGCTTGACAGCTATGCTCAAGGTCGAAACCGGATTGACAAACGACTTGTTGGATAGCTTGGTGGATGAGTCGGAAATAACGCTCGATTCCTCCGCTTATCGTCTTGGGTTCAGAGACATCGCGGCAAACACCAACGAACGTACAATGATTTGCAGTATCTTGCCTCCAAATGTTTTTGCCGGAAACACAATCAATCTAATACAGCCATTTGAGTTCGTCGTCGATGGCTCAACATGGAAACAGCAAAAGACGCTTGCACCCGCCGTGACGCTGTTCGCGTGTGGCGTTTTCAACAGCTTTGTCATTGACTGGTTGTTGCGGCAAAAAATTACCTCTCACTTGAACATGTTCTATGTGTATCAGGTACCAATACCGCGCCTGAAAGAAAATGCCCCCACCTTCTCCCCCATTGTTACCCGCGCCGCCCAGCTCACCTGCACGACCCCCGAATTCGACGCGCTGGCGAGGGAGGTCGGCCTGGAACATCACCAGCTCCTTGACCCCATCGAACGTGCACGCCTGCGCGCCGAACTCGACGGCTTGGTGGCCCATCTCTATGGCCTCAGCGAAGCCGAATTCGCCCTCATTCTCGCCAGCTTCCCGCTGGTGCCGGAGCCGGTGAAGGTCGACGCCCACAATGCCTACCGCCGTGTAGCGCAAGGCCTGATTACCTGACCCAAAGGGAAAATGCCATGCAGATTAAGTCCCTCGCCATCGAGAACTTCAAATCCTTGTCGAACAGCGGCGTTGTTCGCATGAAGCCCCTCACGGTACTGATCGGCAATAACGGCAGCGGCAAGTCAAGCCTGCTGGAGGCGGTGGAAACCTATCGCCAGGTAGTGCTGGAGGGCGTCGATGCGGCGATGGAACATTGGCAAGGCTTCGAGCATATCCGCCACAAGGCGGCGGCATCCCGCCTGACCACGGCTGCTCGCGTTGACCCCACGCGGCAGCATGGGGCCATGAGTTTCAGGTTGAAGTTGGCCATGCCTGTTGGGCCGGTTGACCTTAGCCTCAAGGTGAATGTGCGGGAGGCAGGAAATCGACTCTACATCCAGGAGGAGCGCTTCCGAGTAGGCAAGGGGCCGGAATTGACCCGCGAGGGAGTCGCTCATCCGCAAGCCTTGGCGGAAGACCGGTCGGCCATGTTCGGGGTGCCGGCCCTGGCAGAAACCGCCGAAGCCCTGCGTGAGCTTATATTTCTTCGCCTGAACCCGGATGTTATAGGCAATCTGCAGCCACTCAGGCGCTCCGGTGGGCGCATGCGCTTGTCCGGCGACGGCGCCAACGTGGCGGAATATCTCATCGACCTGCGCGAACGTTCGCCGAGCGCCTTCGACACTGTCGCCCAGGCGATACGCTTCGTGTTGCCCTATGCTCTCGATGTGGAACCGAAGATCATGGATGCCGGCCTGCTGCGCCGGGGTTATGTGCAATTGCCGGAAGACCGCTACGAGATTCCCGGTTGGTTGATGTCTTCCGGCTCCCTGCGCGTATTGCCCCTGGTAGCGACCCTGCTGGACCCCGACCCGCCGACGCTGGTGTTCATCGAGGAATTGGAAAACGGCCTCGACCCGCGCACCGTAGGTCTGGTCATCGACCTGATGCGTGATGCCACGCGCAGCGGGCGCACCCAAGTCATCGCCACCACCCATTCACCCTATCTGCTGGACATGCTTGACCTCGATGATGTACTGCTTTGCGAGCGTGGCCCCGGCGGCCCGGAGTTTACCTGGCCGGCGAGTCGAAATGACATGGAACCCTGGCGTACCCGTTTCCTGCCCGGCCGACTCTACACCATGAACGCCTTGCAGCGGCTCGTAACCCACCCTGCCGTTGAGCAAGAAGCTGAGGCGCCGGAAGGCGGTTGGGGAGAAGACGAGTGAGCATGATCGGTATCATCTGCGAGGCGGGGTTGGGTTCGGAGGATGAGCAGGTTCTTCGCCATCTCGCGGGGCGCATTCGCCCCGACGCGACGCCGATGATTCGGCCTTTGGGAAGGAAACCGGACCTGATCGTGCAGTGCGGCCAAGTGGCCCAGGCCCTGTTCGATTCCGGATGTGAACGGGTATTGGTCGTCTGGGACGTATTTCCCCGTTGGGGCCGCCCGGACGGCGAAGGACAGGATATCGCCGATGTTCCAGCCCTGACGCATGACTGC
>DPSD01000570.1:8278-10383 GCA_003538495.1 Accumulibacter sp. | reverse complement strand
GCGACAGCCGCGACGAAATTCTGGCCGACTACCGCCTCGTCATCCGCGACGTGTACCGCGACCGCCTGACATTCGACGTACTACCGGCGACGATTGAGAGCGTAGCGCGGCGATGGAATGGCGACGGCCGGCTGAACTGGATTGTCATCGAAGACAAGTCCAGCGGCAAGGCGGCCAATCAGACGCTCAAGGCCACGTCGCCGGAGTGGTTGCGCGAAAAGATTTCGCCTTACCAGCCCAGCGGCTCGAAGGAGCACCGGGCGGCCCAGGCGGCCGTCTGGTGTCGCAACGGCATGGTGCTGCTACCTCATCCCGGCCCGGCCGCGCCGTGGCTCATTGACCTGGAGGATGAACTTTTCGCCTTCCCGCAGTCAGCCTACGCGGATCAGGTGGACGCCTTCGCGCAACTTTGCCTGTTCCTAGAAAACTATTTAGCCGAGGGCCACGCGTCCGTGGCAGGGAGACGACAATGAGCGAGTGGATAGACAGAGCAAGCCGAAGATTCTGGGGCGGGGTCGGGACGCGCATCGTTGAAAGCGGCGCGTTGGATGAAACGCTCTACCGGCCGGGCCTACCCGCTGACAGCGCCGAACGGATGAACGACTACGCCCGGCGCTGGGCCTACTATCGCAATAAACGGCTTTACTACCATCTGCACCGGGCGGGGTGGTGTTACGGATTCCCCGACGATGAAGAAGTGCCGGCGGCCTGGAACCCGGTTCCCACCGTGGCCGCGTTCTACATCGCTAATGTCCTGAGTGGCTCACCATCTATTCAGGCGGCGGATGAGGCGGCCAATGGCGACGCTCTGGCCGCGGCCGTGGCGCAAATATGGGAGTGGTCAAACTATCAGACCTTGCGCGGCCAACTGACCGAGACGGCGGCTATTTTCCGGGATACGTTCCTGAAAGTGGCCGAGCGGCAGATAGACGATGAGCCGGTGACGGCCGTCTACCTACAGGACATTGACCCGCGCACCGTCGTCTGGTGGGAGGCTGACGAGCGGGGCTTCCTGACGGCCGTCCGCATCGACACGGCGCGGCTAACCAGTGTCTTTAAGGGCGACGCCCGGCGGCATACGCTGGTCGAAGTGTGGCGCAAGAAGTGGGGGGACGATAGCCCGCTGGCCGGGCAAGGCGGCGTGACTTACTACGAAGTCGGTACGGGGCAATCGTTGGATGACAAGCGGCTGGGGACGGCCGTCCAAACACAATCATTTGACGAGTTGGGATATGATTTTGTGCCCGTCGTCTGGGCGCGGGTACAGACGCATTGGTATGCCCAGGTCGATTCAATCGACCTGTATAACCTACGCGCCTATCAAGCCGATTCACTCAATTCGCCGCTATGGATCGTCAAATCTAACACACTAGACCCCCGCGGTGCGCCAGTGCCCGCGCCGCGCCTTGACACGACCGCGCTGGAAACGCAAACCCACTATCATAAAGTCGGCAACGGCGCGGCGCGTATCCTCTATTTACCCGGCCGGAGCGACATGCAACCCGGCGGCGCGCCGGCCGATTTAGTCGCGCTTAACGCCCGCCTCGATAGACTGCAAGAGGGTATTATCGATGCACTGCCGGAATACCGTGTAGCGACGTTGAAAGCCTCGACGCAACTGGCGACAGAGACGCTGGAGCTTCTACTCGGACAGGCCACCCAGCGCGTGCTCGACATGCGCGCCGAATTGGAGCGGGCGCTGGTACGGGCGCACATGATGGCGATCACTATCGCTCAGGTTGCCGGATTGCGGCCGGACTTATTCGACGCCGGGCGGGTAGGCGAGTATGCCGACGGCGTGACTAACCACAAGTTCACCGAGCGCGGCGTTTTCCCGAAGTCGGCCGCGGCGAAGGCGCAAGAGTTCACCACTCTTGCCCAGCACACGACGGCCGAAGGCGCGGCGACCGTGGCCGGTTACGCGCCGCGTGAGGTCGAGGCGTTGGTTAATCTGTCCATCGCCACGTTCCCGGAGGAGGCACGCTAATGTGGACTGAGGTTCAGCGCGTCACCCTGGCCCGCATCGAGGAGAATGACCGCATCGCGGCGGCGGCAACCGCACGGCGCTACCTGGCCGGCCCAACGCGGACGATGCTGGAGGCGGG
>DPSD01000570.1:0-7956 GCA_003538495.1 Accumulibacter sp. | reverse complement strand
GAGTGGCTGGCCGCGGCGGGGCTGGGCGTGTGGCTCTATCGCCGCCGTCGCGTCCAGACGACGGTCGTACTCGCGCAACTGGAGCGCGTGATGGCCGGGCTGGAAGGTGAGGCACGCGCCGTATCTATTGAGCGCGTTCCGGCCGACGAATGGGCGCTGCGCATGGCGGGGATTGCCGCCGCCTCGGCCCTCGTCGCCGGGGCGTTTGCCGTCGGTGGCTGGGCGCGGATCGGCGTGGCGCAAGGCGACATCGAGACGCACTTGCAATCAGAACTCGGCTATCTGGACACGTTCGCCGATGACCTGGCCGCCGGGCGCATCCCGCGCGACGGTCGTTTCCCACGGCGGGCCATGCTCTACGGCGCGGCCGGTTGGGGCCTCTACATGGCGCTACGCGGCCGGGAGGCCCGGCGGCGCGGCTATGGCGAGGAGCATAACAATTTGAATCCAGGAGCCGAGCACTGTGGTGGTTGTGTCGGCGAGACGGATAAAGGCTGGCAGCCGGTCGGCACACTCACCCCTATCGGCGACCGGCAATGCTTATCGAGATGCCGCTGCTGGTTGGAATACAGAAACAGCACCGGCGAGGTCGTTGAATGAGCGAGCCGCGCCCGGTCTACGATGCGCCACGGTCTATGACTTCCACCCAGACCCAGATCGCGCACTACATGCAGATGCGGGCCTACACCATTCGCTATCTCAAGATGCTGGAAGATGAGTTAGTCGCCGTCGGCGGTCTGCGGCCGTCTGACCGGGCGTGCCTGACGCGAGAGGAGCGGCGGGCGTTGGCGCGGCAGTCGCCCGCCGAAGGACAGGAGAATGGACAACAACACAGATAGTATCAAGCAGATCACATGCCCGGATTGCGGCCGTGGATTCGCCCCGGCCGACTTCACCATCCGGCCGATTGGCGACCATCCTGATCTCCGCAACGTTGGCCTATCCTGTCCTCATTGCCACTGGTTCGGCCATCTGTTCGTGGAGGATGACCGGATGAGGCGCTACCGCACGACGCTCACGCGGAAGCGGCAGGAGTTCGACCGCTCGAAGACGCCCGGCCACTGGCGGGCCGTGGAAAAGGCGAAGGAGAGGTTCGGCCGCGTCTTCGATGAGACGCAAGCAAAGTGGCGGCCGGCGTTGGGGCTGGTGCCGATTGCCGGGACGGATATGGCAGCGGCCGTGGTCGATTAGTTGACTTAATACAACAACTTAAGCTATACTGTAAACTAATCGAATAACCACAGCCACAAGCTGAAAAGTGAGCGGCGGAAGAACCTATCAAGGTTTCTCCGCCGCTTTTTCGTTTTCTAGCCCCAGGAGGGCTATCGACATGGCAGATAACGCGACGGGTCAGGAACCCACCCCACAGCCCCAGGCGGACGAAGGTCAACCGCAAACGACAGACACAGGACAGCCGCAAAGCGAACTAACGCCTGAGCAGCTACGCGCCCAGGTGACGGCGGCCAACAAAGAGGCCGCCGACTACCGGCGCAAGCTACGCGAGGCCGAAGGCAAGCTAACCGCGACGGAGAAAGCCCAGGCAGAGGCCGCCGAGAAACAGGCCGCCGAGCAAGGCGAATTTAAAAAGCTATACGAGGCCGAGAAAGCGAAGGCGGCCGAGACAGAGGCGCGGTTACGTCAAATCGAGTTTGACAACCAGCGCAAGGACGCGGCCCAGGCGGCCGGCATCCCGTCACTGTGGCAACGGCTGCAAGGTGACACGGCCGAGGCGCTGGCCGAGGACGCGGCGGCGCTGGCGGCGCTGATGCAACCGGCCCAACCGGCCAACGGCCAAGCGACGCGCCAGACGACCATGCCGACGCCCGCCCCGCAAGGCGCAAATGGCATGACGCCGGAAGAGCGCCGGGCTAAGGCGCGGTCTACGTTTTAGATAAAAACGAGGTATGAGACATGGCTGATTTAACAATTACTAAGTGCCGACAGGATGAGGTGATTCAGCAATTCACCGGCCCGGCAGTGGAGGCGATTGCGATTGGGCAGCGTTGTCGCTTCGACGCGACGACCGGCAAAATCGCCCTGGGCAACGCCACGAACGCGGGCGAAGCGGCGCGGGGCGGTATTGCCACCCATGCTGCCGCTATCGGCGAGGCCCTGACGATTATCAATCAAGGCTCGGTCGATGTCGGCGAGGCACTGGCTGCGCTGAACTTCGGCGCATTGGTCTACGTATCCGACACAGACGGCACATTTGCCGACGCCGCCGGTACTGTCTCCGTGGCGGCCGGCATGGTCATCCCACGCTGGGGCAGCCCGACGGCCGACCGTGTGCTGTGGCTGTTCGGGATTTAAGGAGTAATGAGAAATGCCGAACCTGAACAGCTACGGATTCGTTTCCCTGGCCGACATCGCCTCGCAGCGCGTCGCGCCTAATATGCGTGTGGTCAATGATGCCATTCGCCTGAGCGTCGAGGAGCACAATCGGCAGGTTGACGCGGCGCTGGCCGAGTTGACCCAGCGCACGGTCGATCCTTATCTGCGTTACCGAGTGCGCGGCGGCGGCAGTTTGCAGCCGCTCGATGAGTGGGGCAATCCCAAGCCGGTATTGTCGGCCGGTCAGTATGACGTGGCTTTCCCGATCCAGAAAGCGGGCGATGCGTGGGGTAACAACCGCTTCTCCCGCGCCCTGATGACCGTCGAGGACGTTGACGGCTTTACCTTCGACGCTCTCTTGCGTGATGCGAACTGGCTGAAACGGCACATGCTGGGGGCGCTGCTGGATAACACGAGTTACACGTTCATCGACCCCAACGACAAGGTTGGCACGCTCACCGTGCAACCCCTGGCGAATGGCGACGCCGCTTCTTATTTGCGTAAGAACGGTGACACGGCCGTTGATACTCATTACTACGCCCAGGCGGCCGCCATTGCCGACGCGACCAACCCTTACCCGGCACTGGAAAGCGAGCTCTCAGAGCACATGGGCAACGACGGGCCGTATGTGGCCTACATTCCCACGGCGCTCAAGGCGACCACGATGGCCCTGGCGACGTTCCACGACGTGGCCGACGCCAACTTGCGGCGCGGCGACGGCCAGACGGTACTCGTCGGCAATCTTGACCGGGGTTTCGGCGACCGCGTACTGGGCTACGTGGAGCCGGGTATCTGGATTGTCGAGTGGTCGATGCTTCCGGCGACGCATGGCATCATGGTGGCCCGCGGCGCGTTGACCCCGGCGCTGGCAATGCGCGAGTATGACGCGCCGGAGTTGCAAGGCTTACAGACCGAGAACTTCTCGCCTGACGGCAACCTATACGAGTACCGATTTATCCGCGCCGCCGGGTTCGGCGCGTTGAACCGGACGGCCGCGCTGGCCTTTCAAATCGGAAACGCCGCCTACCAGATTCCCGCCGGCTACGCCACGCCGATGCCCGCCTAACGGAGGGGAGTATGAATCAGGGAATTCTAGCCGCCCGGACGCAGAGAGCCTTCGCCTCAATCGAAAATGAGGTACGGCGTTTGGGCGGCGATCTTACTATCACAACCACACGCGGCGACGCGGCGCACCGGCAACTGCACACGCTGGAGGCTATCGCCGCCGCGCTGGGCGGCATCGGCGTGCAGACACCCACCGGCGCGGGCAACGTAGCGGATTCTGACGTAACGGAAACGCCCACGCCGCCGGCCGTCGATGAGCCGCCCGCGCCGCGCAAGGCAACGCCGAGAGGTAGAGGGTAAGAGATGGCCGAACGCGCCTCAATGACTGCGCTCGTCGATTTCGTCGAGCGACTGGTCAATGACCCGTCCAACGCCGCGCATAGCCGCGAGGATATTCAGGCCGCGCTTGACGCCCACCGCGTCGAAGCCCGCTATGAAGTCCTCGCGGCCGTGCCCTCGTGGGTTGGAGGCGTGGCGAGCTATCTCACGTTTGACGCGGCCGTGCCTTACTGGGAAACCGATGGCGTACTCTATGACGCAGCCTATAACGTCCTGACGCCGACCACGGCCGACTGGACGCGGGGCCGGTGGACATTCGCCACCGCGCCCGCCCAACCGGTGACGATCCTCGGCTGGAACCATGACCCGTATCTGGCCGCGGCCGACCTCATGGAAGTCCGCGCCGCCCAGCTATCGGAGGACTACGATTTTACGACCGGCCCGGATTCGTTCAAGCGCAGCCAGCGCCACAAGCAACTCCTGGACATGGCCGGGCGCTACCGGGCAATGTCGCCGCGACTGCGGGTAGCGGCCGAGGTCGCGGCGAATTGGGAAATGCCGGAGATAGGGTTTGATGTTTTCTGTTATTGAGTTAGCGGCCATGACCGCCGAAGTCGCAACCAGCATCGGCGCAGGCAGCGGCCTGGGCGTGTCCATCGTCATCGCCCGCGGCACGGCGACGCTCGCGGCTCAGCCCGTCCGCATCGTGCGGCCGGGCGGCGTGGGGCGCAACATCGTAGCGACGGACGGCACGTCATCGGCGCAATCATCGGTTGAAGTCGTCGGCTTGCCCGCTCTGGACATCCGGCCGCGCGACCGGTTCTCCGTCAATGGCATGGCCTATGAGGTCGTCAGCGTCCACCCCCAGCGACAGATTGATACCGTCGCCCAGGCGAAGGTACTGCAATGAGCAAAGGTTTTCGCGCCCGCGTCGTCTGGCAGCGTGACCCGCGCGACCTGGGCCGGGCCGTATCGGAGTACGGGCAGAAGTTGGTCTATCACGCGCTTGTCCAGTATCTAGAACAACACGCGGCCGAAATCAAGGCCCAGATGCAACGCGAAGCATCCTGGCAAGACCGCACCGGCGCGGCGCGGCGCGAACTCCGGGCCGAGGTGGAAACCAGCGGCGCACAGGTGACGCTCTATCTATCGCATGGCGTGGAATACGGCAAATGGCTGGAACTGGCCCACGGCGGCCGTTTCGCCATTGTCGGCCCGACCATCATGCGGGTTGGGCCGCGCATCGGGGATGACCTGAAGGCGAAGATGAAACGATGACCGACGTAAAGGCGGCCATTATCGCGCGGATGACCGGTGACATTGAATTGATGTTACTACTCGTCGGCGGGGTCTACGGTGTAGCCGAAATCACGCCGGGGATGGACGCGCCCAAACCGTTTGATGAGTTCGGCCGGATGCTGCCGTCGGCGCTGGTACGGCGCGAGGTATCGACGGCCACCGGGCCGCGCGGCCGATTCTCGCGGCAGTTCGTGGTCATCTTCTTCTACGACACGGCCGGGTACGACACCATCACCGAGGCTATGGACCGAACGCGGACGCTCTTGCACGAGCAGCGCATCGGCAACGGCGCGTATGAGATTCAGCACGTCGATACGGTTGATGACCAATACGACGACGCACTATCGGCTTACATGCACCGTGCCCGCTTCGAGGTGACGCGGCGCGGATTCTAGAGGTGACTTATGACCAGGGCAGTAATTAACCCCGTGCCGTTGACGGCGACCGGCTACAACTTGACGGATTCGGCCGGTTTCACGGCCATGACGCTGGGTGCTAATAATGGCGTTGAGATCGCCTACGATGCCGCGACGCTGATTGTACTCAAGAACACGACCGGCGGCGTGGCCGTCTACACGGTCAAGATTCCCACGCCGGCGCAGTACACGGCTATCGGTATCACGCTATCGGACATCACGGTGACGGTGGCGGCGGCTAAAATGTGGCTCCTGAAACCGCACGCGTCGATGGTGCAAACAGCGGTTGGTCGCATCTACATCGACTGCGACGTGGCCGGGTCGATCATGGTGGTGCAATGATGAGTGAATCAACTGTGAGAATCCGGTTCACCGGGTCGCGCGTCGTGCGCCGCATCGTCGGCGATTACGTCTGGGACGCGAGTAATGACCATGTGACAGACGTTGACCTGGACACGGCGGCGGATTTATTGACTTCGCCAGAGAACGATTGGCAACTGGCCGAGAAGCCGAAGCAGACCGTTCACCGCGATCTGGCCGAGAGGATGGGCCTCGCGCCGAAAGAACTAATCATCGTGCCCGACGACGCCCCGGAGACGCCGGTCGGCGGGCCGGTGCTGATTCAATTCCATGAAGACGAGGCCGCCGACGTGACGGCCGAAGGAGAAGAGAACAATGGCTAATCCGACTTATGCTCATTACGTCCTGGGTCTGCGCGACGTGAAGGTGACGAAAATCGACGGCTCTGTCCAGGAAGACATGGATGCGGCCCAGGAGTTTTCAATCTCCGTTTCCGTCGAGGAAAGTGTGCTGGAAGGCGACGACGTTGAAAAGGCGTCCATCGCCCGCATCCTCGGCGGCGAAGGTAACGTCGGCTCCGGGTCTCTGTCGCTGGCGGCAATGGCGATCATCTTCGGCACGACCATCGCCACGACCGGCGTGACACCCAACCGCGTGAGCACGCTGTCGGTGACGAGCGCCCTCCGGCCGCCGTATTTCAAAATCTACGGCATGGCCTACGACGACGCGCTGGGGGCGCTCCAGGTGATCGTCCACAAAGCCAAGCTCAGCGGCGACTTCGAGATTCCGATGTCCACCGGCGACGAGTGGGTGACGCCCGGCTTCGACTTCCGTATGCTGGCGAATGACTCCGGCGTCATCGTGGACATCAAGCAACTGGAAACGGCCGCGGCGCTGCCGGCAACCTAATCGTCACTCAGGAGGACTATGGACGATAGAGCGCGTGAGTATCTGGAACTGTGGCGCGGCCGACTGAGCGCCACAGAGGAGATAGAACTATCAATCGGCCCGGCGGTGATCCGGTCTACAGTGACCCTGATGGACTTGGCCGCCGCCGGGCATATCCCTACCCCGCTGATGGCCGAGTTACAGGACATCGCCGCGGCGGGCAACGACAAGAACAGACAACTTGAGGCCGTCGGCAAACTGCCCGGCGTCGTGCCCGCGCTTGACGCGGCCTGTATCGCCGCATTCGTGGCCCCGCCCGTATCGCGTGACGGCGACGACGACCATCTGCCGGTTAGCGTCATCCCCATTGGCGACAAGCTGAAAGTGTTTTACCGGCTCGGCAGGGAGGTCGAGCCGCTCCGCGAGTTTCATGAAGAACCGCAACGGTCTAACGGAGTTGCACGTGCTGGCGATGACGTACCACTGCCGGCCGTCGGCGATAGTGGGAATCCCTAACGAGTGGGCGGCCTACCAGTTTGACCTGGCGTGTTTCGTCGCCGGACAGGGGGCGCTCAATGAAGCCGAGCGCAAATCATACGAAAAGGCAAAACGTAAGAGCGGCAAGGGCAAGCGCGGCCGTGACACCGGCGACGCGCAACCCATGCCGTCCGGGGTTTTGCGCGGGTTGTTAAAGACGGAATGACACACTTTACCATAGAGGAGCAACCGTGAGTTTGGATCTCGGGTCCGCGATGGGCCGTATCGTCCTGGACGCTCAGGACGCTCTCGACGCAACCGATAAGGTTGGCCGCGGCCTGAGTGGTCTGGCCGGCCCGGCCGGGGCGATGGGCGCGGCCGTGGCCTCGGCCGCGGCCGTCGGTGTGGGGGCGTTGGTCGCCCTCGGCGCGTCGTCGGTCGGCGTGGCCCGCGAGTTTGAATCCTCGATGGCCATTATGTCCACCGCCGTTGACCCGCTATCCGTCGGCGTAGAGACGACGGCCGAGGCGATGGGCATTATGAGCGACGCGGCGCTGACCGTCGGCGCGGATACCGCCCTGGTCGGTGTATCGGCAACGTCGGCGGCCGAGGCCATGACGGGTCTGTACAAGGCGGGCCTTTCCACCGGCGAGATATTCGGCGACCTGCAAGGCTATCTGGCGGGTACGGCCGAGTTGGGCGGGGCGCTGCGGGCGTCGGTTGACCTCGCGGCGGCGTCGGAACTGGACATGGTGCAGGCGTCCGAGTTGGCGGCCGTGACGCTGGCAACTTTCGGCAGCGAGTTGACTACCGAGGCCGAGCGGGCTGAGTTTATCAATTCGGCCATGAATAATTTCGTGCAGACGGCCGATGCCTCTGTCGCCAGTGTCGGCGACCTCCA
>DPSD01000648.1 GCA_003538495.1 Accumulibacter sp. | reverse complement strand
CCTCGTTCAGGCTCATACCACGTTGGACAGGGCTGGCGCTACAGCGTCTGCCGGGCGCCGCCTATAATGATGCGCGTAGTTGATACCGCGAGAGGGAGCGCATGACCCCGATGCAGGAACCAGATCCCAGACTGCCAGACGATCGCAGGCCATCTGGCGACCGTCGCCTTTCCCTGGGACACCACGCGGGCGCTCTAGCTTGCATCGGCGGCTTGCTGCTGCACGGCAAAGGGAAATTCGAGAGGCGTCCGCAAAAGCGCTACCACGACAAGGGTCTACTCGAAAGCGAAATCATCGAGCATCGTTTCGACAGGGCGCACAGTCTGGTGCGAGCTTTTCGGCCCGAGCCGTGCGGTCAGGCTGGCCAGCGAGTTGCTGGCGCAGCCGCCCCTGATCCACCACTGCCGGCCCCTCGCCTGACGGCGATGCCCGGCAGCGCTACGAGCAAACACTGATTCGTCGGGTTGAGCTGCACATGTGCGCGCACCGTTCGACCTTTCTCGTTCTCGCCCTGGTCCTGCTACTTGCGCTCCTCGTACTTTCTGGCGTCAGGCCTTATGACCGGGCGACATGGGTGATGGAGGTGTTTCCCATCTTCATTGCAGTACCTGTGCTCGTGAGTACGTACAGGCGGCTTCCGCTTACCACGCTGCTCTACGTCTGCATCTTTCTGCACGCGTTGGTACTCATGCTTGGCGGCGCCTACACCTATGCCCGCGTCCCGCTCGGTTTCCAGATTGCGGACTACCTCGATCTCGCGCGCAATCCGTACGACAAGATCGGACATTTCTTCCAAGGCTTTGTGCCGGCGCTGGTGGCGCGAGAGATACTCGTTCGGGGTGCTTACGTGCTGGGCCGCAAGATGCTCGCCTTCAACGTTATCTGTATCGTGCTCGCGATCAGCGCGTGCTATGAGTTCCTCGAGTGGGGCGCCGCGCTCCTGATGGGCCAAGGCGCAGACGAGTTTCTCGGGACGCAGGGTGATCCCTGGGACACGCAGTCCGATATGTTCTTTGCTCTCATCGGCGCAGTCTGCGCGTTGTTGTTGCTGTCGGGCGAACAGGATCGGCAAATCAGGCGCTTGACGAGTGCAGCACTTCGTGAAGCGGCTCCCGATGTGTCAGCCGGCACTGGCCGCAGACCTCGCAGCGCCGAAACCGTGGGCAAGCTGGCGTCTGGCGAGCAGCGGCAACGCGTCGAAACAGGGAACGACCCGTGAGGACGGCGTCGCACCCGCGGGGCAAGGCTTTTCCTCCTTCGTCGTGTGCTCTGGGTTTCGCCAGCAGCACAAGACGAACCCGCTTCGGCCACCATTTGTCGACGGGCTGTATTGGTTCGGCACGGAGAGTGACGGACGCCGGACGATTCTCATCACCGATGGCGGTTGTCGACGTCCTCTCTGCTTTACCAACGGGCGTCAGATATTGGTCAGCCCGAACCATCGTTTGCTCATGGCGAGCCCAACGACGGGCCTTGGCCCGAAAGGCGACCTGTAGTGAAAGCGTGCCGTGCGCTCGCCCCGACGACGCCGGCCGCCGGGCGTTCAAATCGGAGCACGCGCGGGCTCTCAGCGCTCGTAGGATTCGATGCGCGCGGCCGCGCTCAGCGGCACCAGGAACGCGCTCGGATCAGGCAGCACTTTCTCCCGCACCGCCGCCAGCGTGATCTCGCCACCGTAGCTCACCGATGACTGCAGATGGCCGCGGATACGCTCCAGGACGCTGCTGACGCTGCCGCGGTAAGGCACCTGGATTTCCTGGCCTTCGGGCGGGGTTTCGAGCGCCGCGTCGAGCTCTTCGCTGCTGCCGCTGTCGTACAGCGTTTCCAGCACGGCCTCGGGCGAGGTCATGCCGCGGTAAATCTTTTTCTTCATGTGGGTCGCCGGGTCCTCTATCACGCGGCCCGGCGCCTCGTCGGTGCCGGACAACGCGCTGCCGAGCATCACCGTCGACGCCCCGCAGATCAGGGCGAGAAAGATGTCCTTGTCGGTTTTTACGCCGCCGTCGGCCATGATCGGCACGCTGCCACCGACGGCGAGGTAGGCCTCGCGGATGGCCTGCAGCTGCGGCACGCCGGCCGCCGTTTCCAGCCGCGTGCGGCAGCCGCGCCCCGGCCCGACCCCGACCTTGACGGCATCGGCGCCGATGTCGCGCATGAAGCGCGCGCCGGCGCCGGTCGCGACGTTGCCGCACACCAGCGGCACGCTGCCAAACTTGCCCCGCAGCCCGGCGACCGCCTGCTCCATGATTGCCGAGTGGCCGTGCGCGATGTCGACGAACAGCAGATCGGCGCCAGCCTCCAGCAGCGCGGCGGCCCGCTCCAGGTAATCGCCGCGCGCGCCGACCGCCGCGGCGCAGCGCAGGTGGCCGGCGCTGTCCTTGCTGGCGCCGGGCTGTTCGCGCTTGAGATTGATATCGCGGCGCGTGATGAGTCCATGGATGCGATTCGCGCCATCGATCAGCGGCAGACGCTCGATGCGGTGTTCGAACATCAGCCGTTCGGCCTCGTCAGTGGAGATGTCCGGCGCGCCGGTCACCAGGCGGGACAGCGGCGTCATGAAATCGTCGACCGGTCGATCTTCGTCAGCACCGTGCACTGGCGTGTCGCGGTTCGAGAGCAAGCCGGCCAGCACGTTCGAGCCGCTGGCCGTCTCGATCAGGATGCCGGTGATGCCGTTCTGGCGCGCGAAACGCCTGGCTTGGCGGATAGGGGTACCCGCCGGCAGGCACAGCGGACCGACGATCACAGCGCTCTGGCTGCGCTTGACCACGCCGACTTCGGATGCCTGGCGCGAAATACTCATGCCACGGTGCACGACGCCAATGCCGCCGTGCATGGCCATGGCCCGCGCCATGCCGGCGCCGGTCACGCTGTCCATGTTCGAAGAAACGATCGGCAGATCCAAAACCACTGCCGCCGTCAGCAGCGAGCTCACGCTGATATTGCGGCGGGTCTGCGAATCCGTCTTCTGCGGCCGGAACAGGAAATCGTCAAAGGTCCTGCCGGTCCAGAAAGCCGCCTCGTCCGGCGCCGCGGCGAAGGCGCCGTCCACGTTCCGCCACCTGCTCGCTGCCATGTCTGAGTCTCGGGTCATGCTACGGTTGGCCTCGGGAAAATAGTCGATTCGGCAATCACGCTACCGTAACGCGGCCGGCGCGGCGCCGGATATCAATAGCCATGTCATTGCAAGCACAGCTCACCGGCCAGGCGACCGCGACCAGAGTAGTTTGCATCGAATTCGGCTCCGAATTCGTCAGCCAAACGTGACCGCGACCCAGCTTCCGCTGACGTTCCTATGCCTGCTTGTGGCCGATTGTACGCATCCCGCCGTCGCACCGAAAGCCGCCGTTGGTCGGGCAGGAGAACAATCATACTTCGTCGACTACAAAGGAGTCTGAAATGGAATCCTCATACACTCGCCAACCCTGGAACACGGGCAAGCTGATCGGGCCGAAGCCACCACTCAGGCAGAAGAACATCCGGGCGATCCGAATTCAGCCTCGCGATCAACAGCAAGCGGCGTGGTTGCGATCTGGTGAACTTGCGGGTTCGGGATATTGCGCATGGCGGTCAAGTTTTGGCACGCGCGATGGTCGTGCAGCAAGAAACCCAAAGGCCGGTCCAGTTCGAGCTGACCGAACCGACGAGGGTCGCCGTCACCGCATGAATCGAGAGGCCGAAATTGAATCCGGAGCAATACCTGTTTCCGAACCGGCTCTCCACGTCACCTCATCTCTCCAATCGGCAGCATGCCCGCATCGTGCATCAATGGGTTGCCGCCATAGGCCTCGATTCGACCGTCGATGGCACACCTACCATGTGGCGGACCAAGGCGAAACCGATCTACAAACGGACGAAATCCTGCGTGCCGTGCAGCTCTTGCTAGGCCACTTGAAGCTGGGAAGCACCGTCAAAGATCAGGTTTGCGCCGTCAAAGGAATCGGACTGCGTCCAGACGTATTGACCCAGCCGATCGATGTCCAGGAAGGCAGCGCCTGGATGCTACGCAAGACGTTCCAAGATCCAGCCCAGCGGACAATCCAGGAGGATAGCTGCATGCTATCAAAAAGATTGTCTTAATCAATTGGCAACATCAAGCAGGATCTTCTAGCATGAGGGCGTTGTTTCTTGTCAACCTCGCACAGCAGGAGAGAGAAAAATGGCTATGGATGGAAGTCACACAATAAATGGCGGGCAATGTCCGGTGATGCACGGCGGTGCCACGTCGATTGGTACGTCCAATATGGAGTGGTGGCCGAAAGCCCTGAACCTCGATATCCTGCACCAGCACGATACAAAGACCAATCCCATGGGCCGGTCTTTCAACTATCGACAAGAGCTGATGACGCTTGACGTCGAAGCGCTGAAGAAAGACCTCAAAGCTCTGATGACCGACAGCCAGGATTGGTGGCCTGCGGACTGGGGACACTACGGCGGCCTGATGATCCGCATGGCCTGGCACTCTGCCGGCACTTACCGCACGGCTGATGGCCGTGGCGGTGGCGGCAGGGGTAACCAGCGCTTCGCTCCGCTGAACTCTTGGCCAGACAACGTGAACCTGGACAAGGCACGTCGTCTGCTCTGGCCAATCAAGAAGAAATACGGCAACAAGCTGAGTTGGGCGGACCTGATCATCCTCGCCGGCAACATGGCCTACGAGTCGATGGGCCTGAAAACCTTCGGTTTCGGTTTTGGCCGCGAAGATATCTGGCATCCTGAAAAGGACACCTACTGGGGTTCCGAGAAGGAGTGGCTGGCGCCGAGTGGCAGCGCCAACAGCCGCTACTCCGGCGAGCGCGATCTGGAAAGCCCTCTGGCTGCCGTGATGATGGGGCTGATCTATGTCAACCCGGAAGGCGTTGACGGCAAACCCGACCCGCTCCAGACCGCCCGCGATGTGCGCGTAACCTTCGCACGTATGGCGATGAATGACGAGGAAACCGTTGCCTTGACTGCGGGTGGTCACACGGTGGGCAAGTCTCACGGCAATGGCGATGCCAATCAGCTGGGCCCCGCTCCTGAGGCAGCCGATGTCGAGGATCAGGGTCTGGGCTGGATCAACAAGACTGGCAGAGGGATTGGTCGCAATACCGTCACCAGCGGTATCGAAGGTGCCTGGACGACCCACCCGACCAAGTGGGACAACGGCTACTTTACCCTGTTGCTCAACCATGACTGGGAACTGAAGAAGAGTCCGGCCGGTGCCTGGCAGTGGGAACCCATCAACATCAGGGAAGAAGACAAACCGGTTGATGTTGAAGACCCCGCGATCCGCTGCACCCCGATCATGACCGACGCCGATATGGCGATGAAGATGGATCCGGAGTATCGGAAGATTTCGGAGCACTTTTACAAGGATCCGGATTACTTCTCGGAAGTTTTTGCGCGAGCCTGGTTCAAGCTGACCCACCGCGACATGGGCCCGAAGTCACGCTACATCGGTCCGGACGTTCCGCAGGGAGACCTGATCTGGCAAGATCCGGTGCCCGCAGGCCGCAAGGACTATGATGTGGCGGCCGTCAAGGCGAGGATCGAAGCCAGCGGCCTGGCCATCGGTGAAATGGTGTCTACTGCCTGGGACAGCGCTCGCACCTTCCGTGGTTCGGACAAACGTGGTGGCGCCAACGGTGCACGCATCCGCTTGGCGCCGCAAAAGGACTGGGATGGCAACGAACCACAGCGTCTGGCCAGGGTACTGGCCGTGCTGGAAGGCATTGCGTCGCAGACCGGCGCCGCCGTGGCCGATGTCATCGTGTTGGCGGGTAATGTCGGCGTCGAGCAGGCGGCCAGGGCTGCCGGCTTGAACGTTACCGTGCCTTTCACTCCGGGGCGCGGCGATGCGACTCAGGACATGACCGATGTCCAGTCATTCGAGGTGCTGGAACCCGTGGCTGACGGCTACCGCAACTGGCTGAAGAGAGGCTATGTTGTCAGCGCCGAGGAATTGCTGCTCGATCGCACGCAATTGATGGGTCTGACGGCCCATGAGATGACAGCGCTGGTCGGCGGCATGCGTGTTCTGGGCACCAATTACGGGGGCAGCAAGCACGGCGTGTTCACCGATCGCGAAGGTGTTCTGACGAACGACTTCTTCGTCAACCTGACAGATATGGCCTACACCTGGAAGCCGGCAGGCAAGAACCTGTATGAAATTTGCGACCGCAAGACTGGTGGTCTCCGGTGGACGGCGACCCGGGTCGATCTCGTCTTCGGCTCGAACGCTGTCCTTCGTGCCTATGTCGAGGTTTATGCGCAAGATGATAACCAGGAGAAGTTCGTGCAGGACTTTGTAGCGGCTTGGGCGAAGGTCATGAACGCTGACCGCTTTGATCTGGGCTGATTTCGTCAGCGGCAGCACGTTCCCCACACAGGGAACCGTTTCCAGTGTGAGGAATTGTCCCTTGGATTTGGTTGTGGGCGATCGCGTCGGCCGAGAACGTGTCAGTGAGTAGTCGTCGGGGAACGGCTTCTGGCCCTTGTTACCTGGCGGTCAGCAGGTGGCTGGCCGACGGACAGCAACGGGTCGGAAGGGTGAGTAGCGTTCTCCAGCAAACGTTCACCCGGCGTCACCGACCCGGTCGTTTTCCACGAACCCGGTCGAACGGCGGCAATGCGGCGTAAAGCTGACGCCGATGGCGCGTTCCGCCAATGAGGGCAGTGGCCAACAAGCCGAACGTCAAGGCCAGTCAGCGACCGGCAGATCGCCTATTGATGGCTGACCGCCACCATCCCGAAGGCCGAACCCCTCGTCCTGGTCGGTTCCGCGCGTCAAGGAGCACGCGCGGATCTACCTTGAGTATAAACACCGTGCGCCGCGCGCGTGGGCCACGGCGACCTCACCAGCCATCCACGATCTTCCGGTCGGTTCCGCTGCGGATACCCCGCAACGGCTGCGCGACCCTCGGTCCACTTCGAGATCGCCATGGCCAATTTGTCGACGGAACAGCCTGTCGACCATGGCAAACTAGCAGAACATTCGCGTTCAAAGGGAGGCCATAGCCGGCTGATGGAACCACATCTCAGCGACATCTCCCGCGTCATCCAGCTGGCGGTTGCACCGGTTTTCCTGCTGACGGCCATTGCCACCCTGATCAACGCGATGAACACCCGCTTGGGGCGCATTGTCGACCGCCGGCGGGTCGTCCAGACGCGTCTGAAGGAAGACGAGCAGCCCGAGGCGCTCACCGAGCTGGCGCACCTCGCCCGCCGCACCCGACTGGTCTATTACTCGATCTTCTGTGCCGTCTTCGCCGCCCTGCTGGTCTGCCTGGTAGTCGCCGGAGCCTTTCTGGGCGCACTGGTCGCGGTCAATCTGTCGCAGATGGTGGCATCATTGTTCATCGCCGCGATGCTGGCGATCATCGCCGCACTCGGTCTGTTCCTGCGCGAGATCTATCTTGCCGTACGCGCAGCCGCCCACGAGCGCCTCTAGTTTCGTCGTCGACGGGCCGCCGCTGGCCGGCAGCGGCCATCCGCTCGACGCTGCGCGGGACGGGCCTTTTCTTGCGCCTTTGCTCACCCCCAGCTGGCCAACGATCGTCGCTGTCGACCAGACACCGCCTACTGGTGCAGGCGCATCAGCGTGCTCTTGCCGAACAGGCTCTCGACCAGGTCCACCGCCAGCTCAGCAGTCATGTTCCGCAGATCGAGTGCGGGATTGAGTTCGACGATATCGAGCGAGCACAGCCGCCCGGTATCGGCGATCATTTCCATGCACAGTTGCGCCTCGCGATAGGTCGGACCGCCGCGTACCGTGGTACCCACTCCGGGTGCGATCTCCGGGTCGAGGAAGTCGACGTCGAGGCTGACGTGCAGGTGCGTTTCTGCACCGACGCCGGCCAGCGCCTGCTCCATGGTGACGCGCATGCCGACCTCGTCGACGTAGCGCATATCGAAGACTTCGATGCCGAGTTCGGCCAGGAAGCGTTTTTCACCTTCGTCGACACTGCGAATGCCGATTTCGCGGATCTCGTGCGGCGAGATGGCGGGCACATGGCCGCCAATTTCGGTCAGTTGCGATGGGCCATGGCCGCACAGGCAAGCCCCTGGCATGCCATGGATGTTGCCGCTGGGAGTCATCGTGGCGGTATTGAAATCGGCGTGCGCGTCGAACCACAGCACGCGAAGACTCTTTCCGGTCTCGCGGCAGTGCCGCGCGACGGCGCTGACCGAGCCGATGGCCAGACAGTGGTCGCCTCCGAGCATGATCGGCAGCCGCCCGTCTTTCAGTTCGGCATGCACCGCCGCGTGCACGCCACGGTTCCAGGCGACGACTTCGGGCATGTGGCGAAAGCCGTTGACCGCGGGCAGGTCGGGATTGGCCGGGCCGATCAGGTTGCCGCAGTCCCTGACGTCGACGCCAAACTGGGCGATCGCCCTGGCGATACCGGCGACGCGCAGCGCCTCGGGCCCCATGCTGGAACCCCGCGTTCCGGCGCCGACGTCGGTGGGAACGCCGATGAGGCTCACCATGGGTGTGGTCATTGAAATCGTCGGCCGGTTCGTCAATGAATCATGCGGCTGCCGCCACGGCGGCCAGAACCGGCCCCTGGGCGCCGCGATTCTCGGCAAGGAAGCCGAACAGGTTCTTCGGATCGGCCAGGGTCGGGATGAGTGAGATAGTTTCGGTCATTTTGAGTTCGGCCGCCACATCGCGCATGTAACGCAGTGCGGAGTAGTCTTCGAGGGCGAAGCCCACCGAATCGTAGATGGTGACCTGATCGGCGCTGCTGCGACCGACCACCCGGCCCGTCAGGACCTGCCAGAGTTCGGTGACCGGGAAGTCAGCCGGCATCTGCTGCATGTCGCCTTCGATGCGCGACTGCGGTTCGAACTCGCAGAATACCGGGCCCTTGCGCAGCACGCCGGCGTGCAACTCGGTCTTGCCCGGGCAGTCGCCGCCGACGCCGTTGATGTGCATGCCGGGTTCGATCATCTCCGGCGTCAGGATGGTGGCGTTGGTCTTGTCGGCGGTGACGGTGGTCACGATGTCACAGCCTTTGACCGCGCTCCTGGTGTCGCCGAAGCGTTTGCTCTGCAGGCCGAGGCGGTCGAGGTTGGCGACCAGTTTGTCGGTGGCAGCGGCGTCGATGTCGAAGAGATGGAAGGTCTCGATGCCGAGCAGGTGGTGGAAGGCCAGCGCCTGGAACTCGCTCTGCGCGCCATTGCCGATCAAGGCCATGGTCTTGCTGTCCGGACGCGCCAGGGCACGTGCCGCGACCGCGGACATGGCGGCCGTACGGATCGCCGTGGTGATCGTCAGTTCGCTGACCAGCACCGGGACGCCGGTGGCCACGTCGGCGAGGACGCCGAAGGCCATCACCGTCGGCAGATTGTAGCGATGGTTGCCCGGGTGACCGTTGACGTACTTGAAGGCATAGGTCGTGGCATCGGCCACCGGCATCAGTTCGATCACGCCGACGTCGGAGTGATTGGCCAGGCGGGCACACTTGTCGAAATCGTTCCAGCGCCGGAAATCCTCTTCGATGTACGCGGCGACACCGGCGATGCATTCGGCGACGCCCTTCCGGCTGATGACTTCGGCCGCGCGCTCGGCACTCAGAAATCGCGTGCTGACCCGTCGGACGGCTTCTTTCTTGAGTTTGCGGTGAATCGACATGGCTGTCTCCTTGTTTTTGAGTATTGCGATGAGGCAATATTGAACGAAGTCGACGCCAAACAGAATCACCAACTTTGTGTCACTTTGGTCAGATTGCTGGCAAAGTGAACGCACCAAATGACGGATTGAGCAAAATGGATGCGCTTGACCAGCAACTCATCGGGCTTCTGCGTAGCGATGCGCGCCTGACGGTCGCCGCACTGGCGCACCGTCTCAAGGTGTCTCGCGGGACGATCACCAACCGCATCACCCGCCTCGAAGATGACGGCGTGATCGTCGGCTACACGGTGCGCCTGCGGCCGGACGCGCGGCCGAACGAGATCCATGCCTGGATGAGCATCGCGGTGGAAGGCAACGAGACCCGCGCCGTCATCGCCAGCCTCCTCGGCGAACCCGGCGTTGCCGAAATCCACGATACCAACGGTCGCTGGGACCTGCTCGCCGGCCTGCGGGCAGCCAATCTGTCGGAACTCTCGTCGGTGCTGGAGCGGGTCCGTCTGATCAAGGGGATTCAGAGTACCGAGACCAGTATCCATCTGCAGACCTATCGCGGGTAACGGCTTTGCCGCTCGTCCGGCCCTGGTCTTGCGGCGAGCTTCCCGTCGATTCGCGCCCGCGGAAAAGGCTGCCGGAGGCTGGCCAGCAAGCTCCGTCAACGCATGCTGCGCATCAGCCGATCGCCGCCTGGAGACGGTTTCGCGCCAGCCGCTACTTGAGGTTGCCCGACAGGAATTGCTGCAGACGTTCGCTGTTTGGCCTGGTCAGCACTTCCCTGGGGTCGCCTTCTTCCTCGACCCGCCCCTGATGGACAAAAACAACGTGATTCGCGACTTCGCGCGCAAAGCCCATTTCGTGCGTGACGACCAGCATCGTGCGGCCTTCTTCGGCAATCGACCGCATCACCTTGAGGACTTCGCCAACCAGTTCCGGATCGAGGGCCGAGGTTGGTTCGTCAAACAACAGCGCCTCGGGTTCCATCGCCAGGGCCCGCGCAATCGCCACCCGCTGCTGTTGGCCGCCGGACATGTGCGCCGGGTAGGTGTCGCGGAATTTCCAGACGCCGACGCGTTCGAGGTAACGTTCGGCACGTTCCATCGCCTCTTTTTTCGACAGGCCAAGCACATGGATCGGCGCTTCGATGATGTTTTGCAGCACCGTCATGTGGCCCCACAGGTTGAAGTGCTGGAAGACCATCGACAGACGGGTGCGGATTTTTTGCAGTTGCTTCGGGTCGGCCACCTTGAGTGCATCCTTGCTGCCAGGAAGCAGCTTTACCTCCTCGCCGGCGACAATGATCCGTCCGGAAGTCGGCTGCTCAAGGAAGTTGATGCAGCGCAGCCAGGTGCTCTTGCCGGAACCGGACGAGCCGATGATGCTGATCACGTCACCCGAATTGGCGGTGAGCGACACGCCCTTGAGGACTTCATTGTCGCCGTATTGCTTGTGCAGGTCCTCGACACGGAGGAGTTCCTTGCTCGCCTTGTGGGTCATGGCAGTCTTTCCGATCAGTCTTCTTGAGCACTGGCACTGCGGCGCGGCTGCAGATGGGCAAGCCAGCGGTTTTCAGCGACTCGGAACAGCCCGACCAGGATAAAGGTCACGGCAAGGTAGAGCAGTCCGGCAAAAATGAAGGCTTCGAAAGGCGCGTAATGGCGTGAATACACATTGCGTGCCGCACCGGTCAGGTCGACCAGCGTCACCGCGCTGGCGATCGCCGAGCCTTGCAGCATCAGAATCACTTCGTTGCTGAGCGGCGGCAGCGCCCGGCGCAAGGCCGACGGTAGAATGATTCGGCGCAGCGCCGTGGCGCGCGTCATGCCCATTGCCGTGGCGGCCTCGACTTCGCCGTGCGGCGTGTTGCGGATCGCGCCGGCAAACATTTCGAGCTGGTAGGCGCAGGTGTTCAGGCTGAACGCCACCAGGGCGCAGAAATAGGCGTCGCGGAACAGCAGCCAGAACGGGTTGCCGGTCTCCCACATGCCCTGTATCCATTCGCTCTGACCGACGCCATAGTAGACCAGCAGCAACTGGACGAGCATCGGCGTGCCACGAAAGAAGTAGGTGTAGGCGCGCACCGGCGCGCTCACCCAGGGGTTCTTCGAGACACGGGCGATCGACAGCGGAACAGCAAAGGCGAAACCGACGACGAGGGCGATGGCTGTCAGCTGCAGAGTCATCCACAACCCGCGCCAGAATTCGGGCAAGCTGCCGGTAACAACGGTCAGATCAAACCATTCCATCGCTCGCTCCCCTAAACGTTCGCTTCCCGGACGCCGACGTTGTAGCGGCGTTCAAGCCGTTGAAACACGGCGTTCGAGACGCTGGTCATCGCCAGGTACAGGACGCAGACCGCGAGATAGAACGCGAACGGCTGGTGCGTCGTGCGGCCGGCCTGATCGGCCAGCCAGGTCATGTCGGACAGGCCGATCATCGAGACGATGGCGGTGCTCTTGAGCAGGACCAGCCAGTTATTGCCCATGCCCGGCAGCGCGTAACGCAGCATCTGCGGGAAAAGGATGCGCCAGAAAACCTGCCAGCCGCTCATCCCGTAGGCACGGCCGGCTTCCATCTGGCCGACCGGGACAGCTTGAAAGGCGCCGCGAAAGGTTTCAGTGAAATAAGCGCCAAAAATGAAGCCGATGGTCAACACCCCGGCGGCAAAGGCGTTCAACTCGATCATTTCCCATTCAAGACGGTCGCTGACCTGATTGAGCAAGACCTGGCCGCCGTAGAACACCAGGAGCATCATCACCAGATCCGGGACGCCACGGACGACGGTGGTATACAAGGCGGTCCACCAGCGTAACGGGGCGATCTTCGACAGCTTGCAGGCGGCGCCAAAGAGGCCCGTGCTGACCGCCAGCAGCAGCGACAGGATGGCCACCTTGAGAGTGACCCAGGCGCCGGCCAGCAAGCTCGGTGAGTATTCGATCAGGGCATCCATCGGCAAGTGCTCCCTCGGGTCGCACGGGGGCCGGGGCCGCCAGCGCCTGCCGCGCTGGCGGCCGGCGCTTCACAGCCAGGCACTACTGCGATTACTGCCCGTAGATATCCATCGGGAAGTACTTCTTGCGGATCTGGTCGTAGGTGCCATTGGCACGGACCGCGGCCAGCGCCTTGTTGAGCTGCTCCTTGAGGTCCTTATCCTTCTTGCGGACGGCGATGCCGATGCCTTCACCGATGACCGCGCGCTCTTCGGCGTTCTTGCCGAAGTACTGGTCACCTGCGACGCTGAAGCCAGCCCCTTCGGGCTTGGTCAGGAAACCGCCGTATGCTTCCCAGTAGTCAGCAAAGCTGGCATCGATGCGGCCCGATTTGAGGTCCAGATAGGCTTCATCCTGCTTGCCGTAGCGAACCACTTCCACACCCTTGCCATCCCAGTACTTGGTGGCGAAGTTGTCGGAAACAGTGCCGCGCTGAACGGCAACCTTCTTGCCCTTCAGGCTGGCCAGATCCGGCCGCAGCGGTGAGCCTTCCTTGGCGATCAGGACAACCGGCGAGGCGTAGTACTTGTGGGTGAAGTCGACCTTTGCTTTTCTTTCCTCGGTGATCGACATCGAAGCGACGATGGCGTCGAACTTGCGCGCCATCAGAGCGGGGATCATGCCGTCCCATTCCTGTTTCACCCAGGTGCATTTCGCCTTCATCTCGGCGCACAAGGCGTTACCGATATCGATGTCGAAGCCTTTCAAGGCGCCGTCGGCAGATACTTCATTGAACGGCGGGTAGGCTCCTTCAGATGCCATCCGAATGTCCTTCCACTCTTTGGCCGAAACACCGACAGACGAGAGCGCCAGGAGCGCCGACAGCAGCAGGACTTTTTTCATTCTCTGGTTCCTCCAAAGTTGAGACAGCGAAATGGTGGCAAGAAAGCCAGTCGTGATCAACGGTTTTCTTCGCGCATAGTACAACGCTTCAGAGCTGCGGCAACGAAGATTGCGACGAGGCGGAAAATCACCAAACGCCTGCCAGCCAAGGGATTGGTGCCGAGAGGTCGTGACAGATTTTGCCAGACGCATCTATTGTGCGCCGGCAGCGGTCGCGGAGAGGCCTAAGGCACCCTGATCGGCGACCGGCGGGCGAGCCCCATGACGCTGCGGGCTTCGTCAGGAGTTGCCACCGGACGGTCCATCTCGC
>DPSD01000358.1 GCA_003538495.1 Accumulibacter sp. | reverse complement strand
GGCGGAAGAGTGGGTAACAAGGACACAAGAGACTCCTGTTCAGGCTGCTGTGGATGCTTTGCCGATCGGGGCTGTAGATACGGCTGTAGACACGCAAGAGCGGGACGGCCGTACAGCCCTCCCGCTCGGATCGTCGCAAGCCGAGGGATTATACCGGAGCGCACCTCTTTGTGGGTGTTGCCGCTGCGGATTCCACGCCTTGCGACGGTGGTTCCCCGGCCAGCGCGGGGCTGGAGCGAGCGCGCGGATGCGGCCCTAGACGGTCTGATCGCCGCGCACGAAACGGTCCAGTTGTGGCTTCAGCCGATCCATTTCCCGAGTCAGCGCGCCGGCGAGTTGCGCACAGCGAGGCCAATCGACTGCGCTGCCGGACGACGGGGCGGTGGCACGCTCGATGTCGAGCGCCAGGCGTCGCGCCTTCTCCGCGTGAAACATCGCCAGCAGGCTTTTCAGGGTGTGCGCAGCCATCGTCAACTGCGACGCGTCCATGGCCTGCAGGCTCGACTGGATCCGCGTCAGGTGTGTCTGCCATTCGGCGAGCAGCATTCCGGCCATGGTCAGCAACAGCTCGCGATCACCCAGGTCGCGGGCTGCCGCCGCCAGGTCGAGCGAGGTCGTGGTGACCTCTTCACCCGGCAAGGGCGGCGCCGGCTCATTGCTGTTTCCCTGCATCAGACAGCGATCGATGGCTGCGTACAGTTCCGGCGGCCTGATCGGCTTGGCCACGTAATCGTTCATTCCCGCGTCCAGGCAACGTTCGCGGTCGCCTTCCATGGCGTTGGCGGTCATGGCGATGATGGTCACCGACCTGAACTCGTGAGAAACGACCCAGCTTCGCCGCATCTCGCGCGCGCGAATCGATTCGGTTGCCTCGATCCCGCCCATCACCGGCATCTGCATGTCCATCAGAATCAGATCGAAGGCCTGCCGTTCGAAGCAATCAACCGCCTCGGCGCCGTTGTTGGCCAGGGTGACCTGGTAGCCACGCTTCTCCAACAGCCGTCGCGCCAGTTCCTGATTGACCGGGTTGTCTTCGACCAGCAAGACGGCGATGCGCCGGTGGTCGGGGTTCGCCGCGTTCACTTCGAAGTCGAAAGGCGCCAGGATCGGCGACGCTTCGTCGGCGGAGCCGGAGAGCAGTGTCAGCGCGGCGAGCAGGTCGTCAGGGGCAATCGGCTTGATGAGGTGCGTGCCGACATTGAGGGCGCGCAGGCGTTCGAGGTCTTGCCGCTGCTGTTCGGTCGTGAGCAGGACGATCAGCTTCTCGGGACACGCGCTACCGTGCCATGACTCGACCAGAGCCAGCCCTCCGGGCGGTGGCATCAGGGCATCGATCAGCACGTAATCGTACGGGAAGCCGACTGCGCGTGACTTCTTGATCGCCCGTTCGGCCCTTGCCGGGTCGTCGATCGCCGAAACCTCGATGCCACATTCCGCGAGCAGTCCGGCAAGCTGTGCCGCCACCGCGGGATGGTGTTCGAGAAGCAGCGCGCGCTGACCGCCGAGCTGGGCGACCGGAGCGGGCGTGACGACGCTCGAATCCATGCCGTACCGTGCCGTGAAGCAGAAGCACGAGCCCTTGCCTTCGACGCTTGCCAGCCACAGCCGCCCGTTCATCATCTGAATCAGGTGACCACAGATCGTCAGCCCCAGCCCGGTGCCTCCGAAGCGCCGCGTGGTCGAATCGTCGGCCTGTGAGAATGCCTCGAAGATGGCTTCCTGCCGCGCCGTCGGGATGCCAATGCCCGTATCGCGAATGGCAAAGCGGAGCAGCACCGATCCGACCAGCTGCTCATCTACCGATACGGCCACCTCGACCTCGCCACGCTCGGTGAACTTGATCGCATTTCCGACCAGATTGGCGAGTACCTGACGGAGTCGCGCGGGGTCGCCAATTACCCTGGCGGGGACGTCGTGAGCAACCGAGACGATGAGTTCCAGGCCTTTCTTGTGGGCCGTCACCGCCTGCGCGCGGGCGGCCTCGAAGACCAGGTTGGACAAGGCAAAGGGCAGTTGGTCAAAGTGCAGCTTGCCGGCTTCGATCTTGGAAAAATCAAGGATGTCGTTGACGATCGCCAGCAGCGACTCGGCCGAGGACTTGACCGTTTTCAGGTAGTGCCGCTGCTCGGCGTCGAGTTGCGTATCGAGCGCCAGGTCGGTCATGCCGATGATGCCGTTCATCGGCGTGCGAATTTCATGGCTCATGTTGGCCAGGAAAGTGCCGCGTGCCCGGTTGGCCGCTTCAGCGGCATCCTTGGCGACCAGCGCGGCTTCCTCGGCCTCCTTGAAGTCGGTGATGTCGCGCTGCAGCAGCAGCAGCCGCGAAGGTTGGCCGTGTCCATCGTGGGCGATGATTCGCCCTCTCAGCAACAGCCATGTCCAGCGGCCGTTCTTGGTGCGCATCCGGCAGGTGCTCTGGAAAGTCGGTGATTTCCCCTGGGTGTGTTCCGCGACGACCGCATCGAATGTCTTCAGATCGTCGGGGTGGGCCAGTGTGCGCCACGCGGCCATGGTGTCGGCGAATTCATCCTCAGCATAGCCGAGCAGTGTCTTCCAGCCGCGGCCGGACTCGATGCGGCCGTGCTCGATATGCCAGTCGGAAAAGGCGTCACCCGATATCTCGGCTTGCACGCCGTGCAGGCGGGCATACTTGGAAACCAGACTGTCGGAGGCTGCGAGAACGGCGGTGACGGTTGTCGCCAGTTCGGGAGCTTGCCGGGCAAGCGCGGTCAGCAGCTGCTCGAGACGGCGCTCCGGAGCTTCGACTAGTACCTTCGCGAGCTTGCGAGCCAGTTGCGGGTTCTGCAGCGCCACGGTGCGTGCCGTCGGAGGGCTGGTGGTGCTTCAGCGCAGGCCGAGGACGTCCTGCATGTCGAACAAGCCGCACGGCTTGTTCGACAGGAAGTGGGCCGCGCGCAGGCTGCCCAGGGCATAGGGCATGCGACTGCTCGCCCTGTGGCCGATCTCGAGACGCTCGCCGAGCCCACAAAACATGACGTTGTGATCGCCGACGATATCGCCGCCGCGGATTGTGGCAAAGCCGATGGTCGACTGCTGCCGCTCGCCGGTGACCCCTTGCCGACCATAGATGGCGCACTCCTGGAGATCGCGACCGAGCGCTTGCGCAACGACTTCTCCCATGCGCAGGGCGGTTCCCGACGGGGCATCGATCTTGTGCCGGTGGTGCGCTTCAACGATCTCGATGTCGTAGCCCTGATCCATGATCCGCGACGCCAGGTCGAGCAGCTTGAACACCACGTTGACGCCGACGCTCATGTTTGGCGCAAAGACGATCGGCTTCATTTTTCAGA
>DPSD01000362.1:18707-19214 GCA_003538495.1 Accumulibacter sp. | reverse complement strand
AGCAGTTCGTGCAGCTCGGCGGCCAGCGCCTGGGCGGGCCTGGCCTGCTCGGTGACCATCGCCGCGGTGATGCCGTCCGGCAGCTTGGCCGGGCGCCGGCGGCGAACGACGAAGCCGGCCTGGCAGACCTGCTGGCGGGCGACGCGCGGAAATCCGGGCTCGTCGCAGTGCAGCTGGCAAGTGACCAGGTAGTGGCGGTCGTGCGCCGGCTGGTAGAGCTTGCGCAGGTCGGTCGGCGCCAGGCGCGCGCGGTAGACCGGTTCGTCGATCACCTCGCCCTTTTCATTGACCCGCTTGCTGGCAGGTTTGCCGGTGGCGGTCAGCGGCAGCATGCACAGCACTTTCTTGGCGAACGACCCGGCCTGCGCCAGTTGATAGCCATTGACCACGTCGATCGTTTCGTCGTACTTCAGCGAGCGCTGCGGCTGGGCCAGAAAATCCTTGATGAAGTCGTCGCCGGCGAACTTCTGGATCGCCGGCCGGCTGACGCGGCCATCGGCCGGCAGC
>DPSD01000362.1:447-18401 GCA_003538495.1 Accumulibacter sp. | reverse complement strand
CCCCCCGGCCGGCAGCGCCGGCCGCGGCCAGCGATACCACGGGCCGACCAGCCGCCAGTTCGGTGCCGGATGGGTGGCTTGTCGGGTGATCACCATACGTTCCCCGCGCCGGGTGTGTAGCTTGGCGAAACGACGCCGGTCGAGGCGATCAGCGTGGTGCATTGGACGATGCCGTCGCAAGTGACCATCGGTGCGTGCACATTGACCGCCGAGGCATTGATTTCGACCGTCGCGTTGGCGGTGATCGTCACCTGCCCGGCGATATTCATGTTGATCTTGCAGCCGTTGCTGTGTTCGACGGTGACTTCCTGCGCGCTATCGTCGAGGACGACGCGGTGGCCGCTGCTCATCGAGATCGTGACCTTGGCCGCCCCTTCACTGTCGTCGAACTGCAGCATGCTGCCCGAACGCGTCTTCAGCGTGCGCAGGTTGTTGGCCGCGGCCGCCGCCTCGGGCAGCGCGCGGCTGCCGTTCCAGCAGGCTCCGACGATGTACGGCCGCGCCGGGTCGCCGGCCTCGAAAGCGAGAACCACCTGCGAATCGACTTCGGGCAGGATTTCCAGCCCCTGATCGCGATCGGCGTAGGGCGTGAGCAACGTCGCCCAGGCGAAAACGGCTTCGCCGGCGGCGCCGAAAGCCGGCATTTTCACCTTGATCCGACCCTTGCCGTCGGGGTCGACCAGGTCGCTGACCACCGCCGGATAGAGACCGAACCAGCGCGGGCCATCGCCGTCGCGCGGAAAGCGCGGGTCGCCGCTCATCTCGCCCTCCCGAGCCAGGCGCGTTCGGCGTCGAAATGGGTGCGGTAGCCGCTGCTCTGGTCATATTGGTGGCGCACCCGCGTCACGTAGTAGCCATCGCCCTCGAACAGCGGGCTGACACGTTCCAGCCGCAGCAGGCTGCCGACGCGGATCGCCGTGCTGCCGTCGGCGACGCCGCTGGCGGTGACGAAGCGGCGCGCGCGGCCGAGCAGCGCCGCCCGCGCCATCGCGCTGGCCTCGGCGTCGGCCAGCGGCACTTCACGAACGCGGTAACTGACCCGCTCGCCGAAGGCGCGGTCGAGCACCTGCACGCCGTGCGTATTGCCCTGGGCCTCGGCAGCGATGGCGCTGTCGCCGGCTTCCTCGTCGATGGCGTCCTGATCGTTATCGTCGAAGCCGCCGACGACGACCTTGCTGCGCTGCTGCGCGAGGTCGGCGCGCAGCCGCAGCTGCAGCAGGTTGCCGCCCTGGATCAGGGTCAGCGAATTGCCACGACGGTGGTCGCGGGTCGCCATGTGCAGGGTATCGCCGTCGACCCACACTTCGGCGGCCAGCCGGCGGGCGCGCTCGCGCAGGAAAGCGAGGTCGCTGAGGTTCCATTGCTGCGCCAGCGGCCAGGTCGGTCCGTCCACGTCGGCGACCGCGCGCAGGCCGTGCTCGCCGGCGATCTGCTGCAGCAGGTCGGCTTCACTGACGTTCTCGTAGGTCTTGAAGCGCCGCGTCATGCGCAGATCCATCAGCGTGTCCTCGGCCAGGCAGACCACCTCGGGTGTCCGGCCCTGCTCCATCGACAGCTCGATGGCGCTCAGCTTGCCGGCAAACATCTGTTCACGGGCGTCGCTGGGGCCCATCGAGACGCGCAATTCCTTGCCGAAATCGAGCACCGCGCCGTCCAGCCAGTTGAGTTGCTCGCTCTGCGCGCCTTCGCGCGGCCCGATGGCGACGAAGGTCGCCAGCAGACGGCGCAGGCCGTTGACGTCCTCGTCGATCTGCAGCAGCGAGACGTCGCGCGCCAGCTCGGCATTCGCCCGCCCGTCGACCTGGATCTCGGGGATCGTCGAGGCCTGCAGCGGAGTCGGGATCAAGGGCATGGTTTCAGGCTCGCGTGTAAGGGAGTAGGCACTGGGCGGTGGTCGAACTCAGTCGTCGAAAGACCAGGCCTGCGTGCGCGCGGCCAGCTGGGCGTCGCGGCGCGCCAGTTCCTGCCAGCGCGCCAGCGCTTCGGAGCTCGCTTCGCTGCGTGGCTGTTCGCCGCCACCACGGCCGGCGTCGACCTCGACCTCGGCCTCGACTTCCCTGATTTCGATTGGCATCGTTTGCCCTCTTCACTGGTTCACGGTTTGGCGCGCGAACGCCGGCCGCGACAACCGCTGTCACCAGCGCCGACCTTGCCGCGCGCGCCACTGGTCGTCGACGCAGTCGACGCCGGACTCGCAGCCGCGCTCGTTGCGCCGGCGCTGGCCCAGCCCGGCTGCGTCGGATCGTGACGCGCCGCCGGCCGGGCGCTGCCGAATTTCGGACGCAGCGGTACGCCGGCGCCCCAGGGGCGATCGCTGCTGTCGGCGACCCCGTCGCTGCGCACGCCGAAAGCGCCGAGACTGCTGCTCGCGCCCTGCCGATGCACCTCGCTCTTGACCTCGGCGATGGCCCCGCCAAGGCCGCCCTTGCTGGCCAGCGCCTGCCCCTGGCGCACCGGATCGATAGCGCTGCCGGCGGCGCTGCGCTGCCCGCTGGCCTGGCTGCTGCCGGCACCGGCAGCACCGCCTCCGACCAATGGCAGACTGGCGGCGGCTCGCGCCGGGTCACTGCCCTGCGCCGTGGCGCCGTTGGCGACGCCGCGGCCGGCAGCGGCGGGCAATGGCACTTCCTGGCCCAGGCTCAGCTGCAGGGGGTTGCCGAGGCCGTCGGCCAGCGCCCGCCACGCCGCCGGATCGAAACCGTTGCGCGCCGCCAGCTGCGCCAGGCTCTCGCCGGGCATCGCCTGCGCGATGCGCTCCGGCGTCTGGCCGTTGCCCTGCGTGCCGGGGGCACCGGCGGGCAGCGCGGTGCCGCTGCCCGAGCGCCCTGGCGAGGGCGCCGCGGAGTTGCCACCGGCAGTGGCTGGCGCGGCGGTGTACGTCCACCGCGGGTCCTGGCCCTTGATGCTCACCGACACCTTGGCGCGCAAGGGCACGCCACTGGCGTCGAACAGGTCGAGGTCGATGTTGGCACTCTCCATCGTCCCCTGCACCAGGAAGCTGCCCCACTCGAAGAGCACCCGCGGCGGTGCTTCCTTGCCGGCTCCCGGTCCGCGCGGCCGGACAAAGCGCTCGACCATCGCGGTCTTCTTGAGAACGCTGACGCCGGCGTCGGTCTTGCCTTCGTCGGCGGTATCGAAGACCAGGTCGAAACTGACCTGCATCTCGCCGGTGCCCGGACGCTGGCGCGCCTGCGCGCCAGCCTGCGCGCCACCGGCAGTGCGGTTGGAGATCTGCACGCGCAGCGTCGTCGGATTGAACTGCACGTCCACCGAGGTGTTCGGCGTTTCCTTCGGACGGTCGCCCGATCCGATCTCGGCCAGGCGGGCCTTGACCAGCGCGCTCATGCGGCGACCTCGGCGGGCAGCAGACGCAGGCCTTCGTGGGCGATGGTCAGCTCCTCGATGGCGATTTCGCCGGTCCTGGCGTTCAGCTCGGGGCCGCGAATCTTGGCCGGCAGGCCGCGATCGAACATCCAGGTCGCGCGCACGCTCTGGTCGGCGCTCATCACGTACACGATGCCGTCGTGGCGCGGAACCGGGCGCTCGCCGTTGATGATCCGCTGCAGCCAGTGCCACAACTCGGGACTTGCCTGGCCGTCGCCGTCCCGCTGATAGAACATCCCGCGCTTGAGCAGCAGCGGCTGATACTTGGCGCGACCGACGCGGCGGATGGTGCCATTGTTGCGGCCGCCCTCCTGGTACTCCTGGATGTCCATCTCGATCTCCAGCCCGGTGCACTCCTGGAAAGCGCCGGTGCCGAGCAGGGTCCTTCCCTGCGCCGGGCTGTAACCGTCATCGGCGCCGGGCAGGCGCTGGCTGCCGGCGATGATGTCCGGCGAGCGCAGCAGCTTCACTTCGAAGCGGAAGGCAGGCAGGATCAGGGCGTCAGCCATGGTCGTCTCATTCCTGGAGGTTGAGCGTGCCGTCGCCGTCGCGACGCAGGCGGACGAGGATGAATTCCAGCGGTTCGGCGGGAGCGACGCCGATGTCCACCAGCAGTTCGCCACGATCGAGGCGTGGCGTCTCGGTATGCACCCGGACGAAGAAAGACTCGGCCTCGCTGCGCCCGGCAAAGGCGCCAGCGCGGAACAGGCCACGCAGCAAACTCTCGATGGCGTGCTGCAGGTCGCGCCAGAGCGCCGGGCCGTTGGGCTCGAAAACGGCCCACTGCAGGTCGGCCAGCAGCGTTCGCCGGAGCATCAGGATCAGCCGGCGCACCGACAGCTGTCGCCAGTCGCGTTCGCGCGAGAGGGTGCGCGCGGCGAGCAGCTGGATGCCGTCGGGAACGCGCGCGAAGCAGTTGATTCCTTGCGGGTGGAGCGCGTCGGCGCGGCCTTCGGGCTGCGCTTCGGCCAGGTGGATGATCTGCCGGGCGATCTCGTTGGCCGGGCCGAACTGGATGCCACGCTCGAATTCGCGTCGGGCGATGATCCCGGCGGCAACCGCCGACGGCGGCAACTGGTCACGCCGCGCCTGCGCCGCGTCGGCGGCGTCGGCACTGCGCCTGGCCGGTACCAGCCAGGGGTGGTAGGCGGCCGCCCAGCCGCTGTCGAACTGCGCTCGCCACTGCTCGATGCGCGCTTGCGACAGGCCGGGCGGCACGTCGAACAGCGCGATCAGCGCCTGCGTGCTCTCGCAGAAGTCGACGACGCGCTGCTGCAAACCGACGATGGCGGTCAAGCCAGCCTGCGTGCGCGGATCGAGGATCAAACCGGCGAGTGCGCTCGGCGCCAGCGTGCTGGCGCTGCCGGCGGCGGTCTCCAGTTCGAGGCAGGCCGCGAATTCGGCGCCCGCGCTGCTGATCGGCAGTTCTTCGATGGTTTCCGGACCGGCCCACTGCGCCGGCACGTAGAGGTCCGGCAGCAGTACCTGGCTGACGCTGTCGCAATCGGCGAGGGCGGTGATCCCGGCGCCACCGGTTTCGTCGGCCGGCGTCCAGTGGCTGTCGAAGAAGTCGTCGTGGCTGATCGCCTGCCAGTCGTCGCGCCCGCCGGAAAACAGGGCGCTGACCCCGCGCAGGAACTCGACCCGCGCGTCGGCCGGCTTGATCCGCGTCGCCGCCCAGTCGGGATGCGGCCAGAGCAGCGTCGAGCGATCGCAGAGAACGTTCGCCAGGCTCTCCGGATGATCGGGTGACAGCGCCAGATTCTCGAAGAGCTCACGACGCCCGGCGCCATCGCTGATCGCCACGCTGGCAGCGATCAGTTCGGCACGAACCGGCGGCAATGCCGGCAAGGCATCCAGCGTCACCAGCCAGCGCTCGCGCGCCCGCTCGCTGTCGCGTACCCGCCGCAAATCCTCGCAGAACGCCAGCGTCGCGCCACCGGCGACGTCGGTCAGCCGCAGACAGCTGCCGACCGCCACCGGACTGCGCGGGTCGAGCAGCAACCGGTCGAGCGCATCGAGCGTGAAGCCCAGCGCGGTTGCCGTGAAGCCGGCACTCACCGTCAGCCGATCGCCCCACTGGCCCTCGTTGCGGGCGATGAACGCCAGTTCGCCAGCGAACGCGCCGCTCAGCTTGCCGCTGGCGCAGCCGTTGCTGAAAGCCGCGTTGCGCGCATGCACGATGCGCACGATCCACGCCAGGCGGCCGCCCTGCTCGAAGTAGCTGGCGACGGCGTGCGGCAGCAGGCCCGGCCCTTCGAAGCCACCGAAGTAATACTGATACTCGTCGAAACTGCGGACCTGCACCGGCTGGCTGTGGCGCAGCGGCCGCGCCAAATCGGTGACCATCCGATAGCCGGATGGCCAGTCCTGGTCGACCACCGGCACCCGCGCCGGCCCGCGCGGCGCGACACCGACGAAGGCGCAAACGTCCATGCGCTGCGGGTGCAAAGCCGGCACCGGCGCATCCGGCAGCGCGAAAACGCCGGGAGCGCCGAGCGGGGAGCGGACTGAGGTCAGCATGGCTTATCGATCACCGTTTGTTGGTACGAGCGCTACGCCGACGACGGCGCGACCAGGGGCCACTCCGCCATCAGCACGCTCGGAAGCTGCACTCACTCCTTAAACGTACTCGACGCCTTCGTGGACCAGATGCAGCTCCTCCATCGCCACTTCGCCGCCGCCCTTGGCGGCCAGCGTCGGTCCCACCCACTTCTTGGGCTGGGCGTTGGTCAGCTTGAAGGCGGCGACCGGATTGCGCGCTTCGTCGAGGACGGTGATGGTCACCGTGCGACGACCGTCGCCGCCTTCGCGAACGTCCTTGACCCACTGGAAGAGGTCGGTCGAACCGATCAGCCCGCGCTTCAGCGTGACGTCTTCCTGCTTGAAGGTGTTCGCCACCTTGCGCACGGTGTTGACCATGTCGTTGCCGTTGCGGTACTCGGAATAGTTGATCTCGGTGCCCAGACCGGAAGCGTCGGAAAAGCCCGCAATGACGCTGGTCTCGCTGCCATTGCCCAGGGAGACCAGGAAATTGAAGGCGCCGTAGGGATTGTTGCGTTGGGTTGCCATCTGGGTTTCTCCTCAATCAGCTCTTGCTGTCCGCGGTCCATTGACCGACGCGGAAGATCACGTACTCGGCCGGACGGCTCGGCGCCATCCCGACCAGGCAGATCATCCGGCCATTGTCGAGATCGTTCTGGGTCATCGTGGTGCGGTCGCAGCGGACAAAGAAGGCCTCCTCGGGCTTGGCGCCGATCAGCGCGCCGTCGCGCCACAGGACGTAGAGGAAGTCCTCGACCATGCTCCGGATGTTGGTCCACAACCGCTCGTTGTTCGGCTCGAAGACCGCCCACTGGGTGGCCTTCTCGATCGAGTGCTCGACGTAGATGAACAGCCGCCGGACGTTGACGTATTTCCATTCCGGGTCCGAACTGATCGTGCGGGCGCCCCAGACGCGGTTGCCGCGGCCGTCGAAGAAGCGCAGGCAGTTCACCCCCTCGGGGTTGAGGACGTCCTGGCGCGCCTTGTTGATGTTGATCTCGAACTTGGTCAGGCCGCGCACCACCTCGTTGGCCGGCGCCTTGTGCACGCCGCGCTCGATGTCGTTGCGGGCGTAGATGCCGCAGACGAAGCCCGACGGCGGCAGCGTCAGCTTGCGCGGCGGCACGCCCGGCACGGTCGGGAACAGCGGGTCGAGAATCTCGATCCACGGGTGGTAGAGCGCGGCATACTTGCTGTCGAACTTGCCGCGGAACTCGCGGATCTCGGAGATCGAGCTGTTGGCGGCGGCGTCGACGACGGCGATCCGGTAGCGATATTTTTCGGCGTGCGCGATCAGGTGGTCGGCGGCCATCTGGATCGAGTCGTCGTCGAGCATCGCACCACCGTCGGGCATGGCGACGATGGCGATGTCTTCGAGCTCGCCGAGCGCTTCGAGACCGGTCGCGCGTTCGCTGACGACATCGGGGTTGGCCTCTTCGCCGCGCAGGTCGTCAGCGCTCGGCAAGGTCCCTTCGCCACCGCCGCTGAGCCGCTTGTCGGCGGCCTGCAGGCCGACCATCAGCGCCGCCGGCGCAAACGCGCTGGCGCCCGGTACCCAGTCGAGATAGACCATCGCGTTCTCGTCTTCCGGGTCATCGAGTTCGAGCACCTTGGCGATGTCGCGACGCTGGTCGCGGTGCGCGCCGAGCTGATCGTAGCCGTCGATACGGCCCTCCGGGCCATAGACCGTGACGCGCAGTTCGACCAGCGAGATCTGCGAGCCGGCGGCGACCGGCACCACCAGCCCGGTGCTGTCGATGAAGCTCTGGCGACCGCTGCCATCGACGCTGATCACCCGCAGGTTGCCGGCCACCAGCGCCGCATTGCCGGTCGGCGCGACCGCCGGCAAGGGTCCCGTGACCTCGACCACGGCGCCGGCGCGAATGCTCTTCACCTGCACGCCCCAGGTGTGCTTGGCGAGAATGTCACCGGCCACCTGCGGGTGTTCGAAAGCGAGATTCTTGCTGCGCACGACCTGCGTGTCGACCAGCACGTTGCCGTCCTCGCCAGGCCAGCGCGCTCGCCAGGCCGCGGCCCCGAGCGTCGTCGGAACGGTCAGGCTGGCGATGTAATTGGTCGCCGTCTGGCCGGCCTCGGCGGCAAAGACGCGCGACACGTAGAGTCGTCGGCCACCGTTGTTGAAAAATGCCCGCGCGGCGTGCGCCAGGTAGGCCACCCGCTCGCCGGTCGCCAGTTGCAGCGGCGTCAGGCTGCCATAGACGCGCTCGAATTCGGTGAAGGAGGTGATCAGGCGCGGCTTGGTGGTCGTCGGCCCGGCCGAGTACTGCACCGGCCCGAAGCGGGTCACGCCGGCAAAACCGGTGGTGCTGGTCGGCACGCCTTCGATCGACTTGGAGCGGAAGCTGACCTCCTCGACATAAACGCCAGGTGCTAGGTACTCGGGCATGGTGTTCCCCTCTTTTCTACTGTGGTCATGAGACAAAAAGGCGCCGCGGCAACGGCCGCAACGCCATTCCTGCCGACTCCTGCCGACTAGGCGAAGAGCAGGTCGGCATCGCTTACTCCGGACACCACGCCGGGCGGCAGCGTGAGGTCGATGAAATCGGCTTGCAGCAGGTAGCCGGCAGGAATCGCCGTACCCCTGAGGACATCGTTGAGCGGCTCGTCGCCGGCGACTTCGAGTGGCAGGCTGGCCAGCGGGTCGGCGGCATCGAGAGCGGCCACCGGCGGCAGAAAGACCCACAGCCGCAAATCCATTGTCGCCGGCAAAACGACGCCGCCGGGGACCGCCTGTGCGCCGAGCAGTAGCAGAAATTCACCGCGATCGTCGCCGTGCGCCCAGGTGAGCTGCGTTTCGGTCGCAAAATTCGCCGGCCCGGCACCCGGCCGGGTGAGCACCAGGCGTGCCCAGGGAACCACCACGGCACTGGCCAGCGCGACGCCGCGGCGGACGCAGCCACGGAGCGCCGTGGCGTTGGCGGCCAGCGGATAGGTGGCGCCGGGCCACAGCCAGGCGCTGCGGATGTTGGCCACCGATGAAGGCGGTACGCCTTCGCTCTGCACCGGCGTCAGCGACAGCCGCCGCGGTACGTACTGGCGGGGATCGTTGTCGCTGCGGTAGGTGGCATGGCGCGAATCGCGGCGAGCAAAGGCACGCACGACAAAGTTGGTCTGATCGTCGGCGACTTCTGCGGGCGGCGCGGCGGCCTTGTCGGCCGCGGCCAGTTGCAGCAGTTTGGCCAGCCGGCCGGCGTGGCGCAGCGCCTGGCGGGCTTGCGGGTGGCGCTCGAAGCGCTGCAGGCCGGCGCGGCTGCCGATGGCTTCGAGATCGTTGACCCAGTCGCCAGGCACCGGCATGCCGGTCAAGGCGTCGAACCACTGGATACCGAGCGCCAGCCGATGGCTGACGCGGCTGACCTGCACCGTATCGTCGATGGCCAATGGGCGGGTGACGGCCAGCGCGCTCACGTACTCACCCGCAGGCGGATGTCGGCGTCGGTCACCGGCGGCGTGACCAGCGCTTCGGCGGTATCGATGCGCACGACGCGCGCCAGATACGGCACCGACAATCGATAGTCACTGGGCAGCGAGTCGAAAGTGCGCATCAGCGCTTCGGTCGAGATTTCCTCGAGCAGCAGCTGCACGGCGTCGGTCGGCGCCGCCTGCGGCTCGCCGGCGTATTCCGGCGTTGCCGGCAGGCTCGGCGAATAGAGCAATGGCCCGGAGAGGACCGGCGCGCGCTCGAGCACCTGCATCGTTCGCCCGAGGATCATGTGCTGGTGCTCGGCATTCTCGGCCCAGGGGGTCAGCAGATAATGCAGATCGAGCGCCAGATGACCGCGGCCGTCGGCATTGCCAACCGCCGACCAGGCGGCGCGCATGGTGTTGTTGAAGTCCACGCGGTAGAGCAGGATCGACAGGGCATTTTCACCGATCGCCGTCTTCGACATGGTGTCGCTGAGTTCCTCGGTGCGGATCAGCACGGCCTTGGTCTTCTTCCCGGGCACCGGCTCGCGTTCGAGAAAGGCACGCGCGAGCACCCGCTCAATGCTTTTCCCGACCGCGGCAATGCCCGTGAAACCTGCCATGCGCTTGCGCTCTCCCGGTTGGGCCGCGGCGACGCGGCGCAAACTTGCTCAACCCATCGGTCCGGCACCGACAGCCGGACCCCTGCCGGTGCTTCGCAGCAAACGCCGTGCCAGTCCCGCGTTCCGCTTCAAGTGCATGTATCGCTTGGCGTTTCACCAAAAGGATGGGGCGCCGGCGGCCGGCGTGGGTCACCACCGACCCGCCTCGCACGCGGACTGAACGACGCCGTCCGGTCCGATCACGGCGGCAATCGGCCTGCAGGACAGTCCTGCAGGGATTCCCCGCGCCAGCTGGCGGAACTGGGGTAGCTTCGACCCGGGCGGGTCGGCAAGGACCCACCCCTCGCGTGCGGAACCGCCGCCGATCGGCCCTGGCGGCCCGCGCCGGCCTGCAAATCGCCCTAGCCCTGACCAGAAGAGCGCTCGGAGCAGTTCTCGGAGCTCTCCGCGCGCGAAAAGAGGACGTGCCGGTCGGCGTTCTCGCGACGCCGTACCAGCCCCTGCGCCTCCATGCGCTCAAGCGCCGCTTCGACCTTTTGCCGATCGACGCGCCAGTGGCGGGGCAGCCACCACTCGCAGATGCCGTCGACGGTGTCGGCAGCGTCGGGATGGCGGTGCAGGTAACGCAGGAGCGCGTCTACCAGCTCGGTAAGGCGTGGCTGCGCTTCCATGGGCTCCCCCCTTGCTGAGACGACACGAAAACGCAAGCAATGATCGTGCTATGCGGGTTCAGCGTCGGGACAGGGGCTGCGGATCGGGAAGAACCTTGCTACGGCAGCAGCGCGCCGGCCGCCGGGGAGCGGTCCGGAGGGTCGCCTGGAGCAGCGACGCGTGCGCCGGGTTTCAGGAGCGCCGGAACTGCTCCGGCTCGATCCCGTGCTTCTTGAGCAACTTGCCCAGTGCGCGCCGCTCCTTGCCCGCCAGGCGGGCGGCGCCGGAGACATTGCCGGCGCTTTCCGACATCAGGCGCAGCAGCTGTCCACGCTCGAAAGCGTGCAGCACCTGTTGCTTGGCTTCGTTGAAATTGAGCGTCGCCGGGCAGGCAATGCGGCGGTCAGCCCGGTGTCGGCGGTCGCTGTCGGGGGCGATCTCGCGGACCAGGATATCGGGCCCGTCGCAGAGCAGAAACTCGCGCTGAATGCGGTTTTGCAGTTCGCGAACGTTGCCCGGCCAGCCGTAGGCGAGCAGCCAGTGCACGGTGTCCGGGTGCAGATCCTTGACCGCCAGCTGGTACTGGCTGGCGGCTTCGGCGACCACGTGGCGCGCCAGCAGGACCGCGTCGTTCTCGCGCGCGCGCAGGGGCGGAACGTGCAGCTCCATGGCCGTCAGGCGATAGTACAAGTCAGCGCGAAACTCCTGCCGATTGACGGCCTGCGAGAGATCGCTGTTGCACGCCGCGACAACGCGTACATCGGCCGTTTCGACAAGGCTGCTGCCGAGCCGGCGGTACTGGCCATCCTGCAGAAAGCGCAGCAGACTGACCTGCGCCTTCGCGGTCAGCGCGTCCACTTCATCGAGGAACAGACTTCCGCCCTCGGCCTGCGCGATCAGACCGAGCTGGCTTTCACGGGCGTCGGTGTAGGCACCTCTGGCGTGGCCGAAGAGTTCGTTTTCAACCAGATGGTCGGGCAAAGCACCGCAATTGACGGGAATGAACGGTCGGTCTCGACGTTGCCCCTGGTAGTGGATGGCCCGCGCAGCCATTTCCTTGCCACTGCCTGTCTCGCCACTGATCAGGACGGTGGTGTCGTAGCGCGCAACGCGGGCGAGAATTGCCAGCATATCCCGGAAAGCAGTCGATTCCCCGATGAAACCATTCAGTAAAGGCAGCTTGCCCATCGTCTGTCCCCCATCGCGTTGCCTGCGTAAGCGCCAGATTTATTGAAGTTCGGCAAACAAACTTAGCAGACCATCCGGGGCAGCGTCCACTCAAATCTATGAATGCCGCAGCTCGCCAGGAAGGCCGCTTCCCGGCAGTTATCGGCACCAGATCGCCGATTGACCCTGCTCGCCCGCAGTGACGGGGTCGGCAACCGGGATTTTTGCTGAAGCCGCGATGGCGTCTGCCGCTCGTACCGCCCTAGTACGAGAAGGCGGCGACCCTTTCCCGCCACTTCCGTCATCGCCCCGTTTTGTCGGGAAACTTTACACTGACCACACGGAGCAGTCGCCAGCGCCAGGTATATTCCTGATTCTTCAGCACAAGAATATAATGGCTCAGAATTTGCTTGGTTCACTTTGGCGTTGCGCCAGGCGGCACCTTCGCTGGGCGGCAAAGTGGCACCGAACGGGTTAACCATACTTTTGGGAGAAGCAGTCATGAAGCGTGCAATGCTTACAAGCGTGATCTTGTTGGCCAGCATTTCCGGGGAAGCACTGGCTGCGTGCAGCGAACCGTACCTGGGCAATGGACCGCTGAACACCTTGCTTGCCGGTAACACCGTGTGCTCCCCCGCGTACTGCAGCGGCGCCGGGTGTCAGTGGCAAGAACAGCACCGGGGCGGCAGTCAGCTCTGGGATTTCAAGAACGGCGGTAGCTCGACCTCCAAGGTCGGCGAGTGGGCGATCAGAGGCAACGAAATCACCTATCTCTACGGCCCTGGTGGTGGTCCTTACCCGTACCGGGTCAAGGACAACGAAAACGGCACCTATTCCTTCTGCGGCAGCAACGGCGAGTTCACATTCACGCGAAAGCTGGGGCAGACGGGCTGTTAGCACCCCTATGGCGAGCGGCCGTGGGCTGATACGTGGCCTTTGGCAAGAGATTTCCAGCTGCCTTTGCACCGCTCACAAGCGCTGAGCAGCGCTCCTGCGACCGCCGGCCTTGTGTGCGGCAGCCGGCATGCCCGATACGCCTGGCGTTCAGAAGGGCCGCTGCCAGTCAATAGGCGCTGCGCGCGTTCCTCTGCGCGAGACGCTTCCGGGCCGCAATCCGACGATCGCCACCCGCCACCCATTCGTGCGTCGTTGCCCTGACCACAAGCGCGCCGAGCATCTGCAGGGTCTCGAACGCGAGCTTGCCGGGAGCGCGGGGAGCAGCGGCGAATGGGGCTGGATGAGGCATCCGCTCTCTTACAATAGGGTTCCCATGCCCCACGCCAGAGCCATCAGTCACCCAGCCGACGCTCGCGACCCCGGGGTGGAGCGCCACCTTTTCGGCTGGCTCGCCTACGTCGCCTTCGTCGTCTATGGCAGCCTGGTGCCCCTGGACTTCCAGCCGCTGCCTCTCGATCAGGCCTGGGCCACCTTCAAGCAGATCCCGATGCTGCAACTGGGCATCGAGCGACGCGCCGACTGGGTGTCCAACGGCGTACTCTACGTCCCGGTTGGCTTCCTGACCGTCGCCCTGTTCGCGGAAAGAAGGACGCTGCTGACCCGGCTGCCGATAGTGGTCGGTGCGACGCTCTTCTGTTTTGCGCTGGCCGTGGCGGTGGAGTTTGCGCAGTTGTACTTTCCGCCGCGCACGGTGTCACTCAACGACGTCGTCGCCGAGTGCATCGGCAGCGTTCTCGGCATCGTCCTGGCCGTCTATTGGTCGGAATGGTTCCGCGAGATGCTCGCCACGCTGGCAGGAAAACTGGGGCAGCTGGGGAGTCGTGTTCTGCAGGCCTACGCCATCGGCTACGTCGCCTTCAGCTTCTTCCCGTTCGATTTTCTGCTGTCGACGGCGGAACTCGCTGCCAAGGTCGATTCCGATGCCTGGGGATGGTTTCTGTCGGCGCAGAGCACCGACCGGAGCACGGTCGTCGTGGCCGCCAAGCTGTTAGCCGAAGCGCTGGCAGTGGTCCCCCTGGGCATTATCCTTGCCCGCTGGAACGTGGCCAGACGGCTGCCGGCGACGCGCCACGCGGTGCTGTACGGGGCGCTCCTCGGCCTGCTGATCGAAGTCGGCCAGTTCGTCGTCTTCTCGGCGGTCAGCCAGGGCGCATCGCTGCTGACCCGCGCCATCGGGATGTACGGAGGCGCCCGCCTGTGGGCTGACCGGAAGCAGCTCGCAGAGCTGCACGCCCACGCCCACAACAAGGTCCTGACGATCTCGCTGGGGTCGCTTTACCTGCTCGCCCTGGCGGCGGTGAATGGCTGGTTCGACCATCGGTGGCACGGCATGGCGTTCGCCGCCCGGACCCTGGCCGAAACGCGCCTGCTGCCGTTCTACTACCATTACTACACCAGCGAGCAGGTGGCCCTGCTGAGCCTGGCCTCGGTGGCGTTGATGTATTCCCCCCTGGGCGTGCTGGCTTGGCTGCGCCGCTGGTCGCCGGCGCTGGCCTTCTGGAGCGCGGCACTGACCGCGAGCGCGGTGGAAACGAGCAAGCTGTTCATCGCCGATCTGCATCCGGATCCGTCCAATGTCCTGATTGGCGCCACCACCGCCTGGGCGGTTAGCAAACTTCTGCGACGCCTGCACGAGGCGTCGCTGCTGCCTGTCGAAGCAGCGCCTGCGGGGATGGCCGAAACCGGGCCAAAGAGCCGCGCGCCCAGTTCGGCAATCAACTCCGGCCGTCGCCCGCTGGGGGTCTGGCCGGCGCTGGCGCTGGCGGCGACCCTGGCGCTGACCGGCTGGATCGTGGTCGACTTCCCGTTTCATCCGCTGCTCCTCGGGCTGCTGCTGCTGGCCTACGCGGCGCTGCTCTGGGTGCAACCGCAGCTGCTCTGGGCGGCCATCCCGGCGGCCATTCCACTGTTCGATCTGGCGCCGTGGAGCGGGCGCTTCTACCTGGATGAATTCGACTTCCTGATCATCTTCAGTCTGATCATCGCTTTCGCCAGAGTCGAACCCGCCCCCGGCGGCTCCAGACGCGGCCTGATCGGTCCGGCTGTGTGGTGTCTGATCGGGGCGACCCTGGCCCTCGGCACGCTGCGCGGGATGTGGCCGCTGGCGGTGCCGGACGCCAACAGCTTCAACAACTACGCCAGCCCGTACAACGCGCTGCGCATCGCCCGGGGTGCGCTGTGGGCCCTGCTGCTGGTCGTCCTGATGCACCGCTGCAGCGCCCGTGGCCAGGACATTCGCGGCTGGTTTGCCCGGGGCATGGTGATCGGGCTCGCTGGAACGGTTGCGGTGGTGGTCTGGGAACGAGCGGCCTTTCCCGGCTTGTTGAACTTCGCCGACGTCTACCGGGTCACCGGCCCCTTCTCGCAAATGCACACCGGCGGCGCCGATATCGAAACCTATCTGACCGCTGCCTTGCCTTTCGCCGTCGTGCTCACCGTGCGGGCGCGCTCGCTGGCCGGGCGCCTGGCCGGGGGATTGCTGCTGCTGGGTGCCAGCTACGCCATCGCGGTGACTTTTTCGCGAGCCGGTTATGCCGGCTTTGCCGTGGCCCTGGTCATCGCCTGCCTGACGGCTGCACTCGCGCGAGCGGGAGAGAACGGTGACCGATTCAGTGGCCGATTCTCCACCCGCTTCGGGAGAGGTTCCCGATCGGCGGCACCCGAGGCAGCCCCTGCCGAGGCGGCGCGCGTGGAGGGCACCATGGTCTATCCATGGGCAGCGCCGCTGCTGTTGCTGGTCCTGGCCATAGCCGTCGCGCTGCCGATCTACCGTGGTTCTTTCGCGCAGGACCGCATCGCGAGAATCGCCCCGGACCTGGCCATGCGCCAGGCGCATTGGGCCGACGCTCTGGCGATGCGTGACTCCGGCCTGCTCACCGAGCTGTTCGGCATGGGGATCGGCCGCTTCCCGGACACCCACTACTGGCGAAGCAACGAAGCAAAGGCCGGGCGGTACCGCCTGGAAGCCGAGAACGGCAACACCTTCCTGCGACTCGGTTCGGGACAGGCCCTGTACGTCGAGCAGTTCGTCGCCGTGGAGCCCGGCCGTCCCTACGTACTGCAAATGGATATCCGCAGCGCGCAGGCTGAAGGCGGCGTTGCCGCCTCCCTGTGCGAGAAACTGCTGCTGACTTCAGGACGCTGCGTGGCAGCGACCGCGGCGATCGATCACGGGAGTGCTGCCTGGCAACGGCAGCAACTGCAACTGGACAGCGGCGACGTCGGCAGCGGCTCGTGGCTGACGCGACGACCGGTGAAACTGTCGCTTTACAACACCGGCGCCACCAGCGTCGATATCGATAATGTGCGGCTCCTGGCGGCTGATGGCGAACAGCTCAGCGGCAACGGCGACTTCACGCGCGGACTGGACCGATGGTTCTTCGCCGTCGACCAGGACATGCCATGGCACATCTGGAGCATGCCGGTCGCGATCGTCTTCGATCTGGGCTGGCTCGGCCTCGCGGCATTTGCGGCCCTGCTCGGTCTGGGGTTGACGCGAACGACGCGGCAAGCCTTCAAGGGTGACCCCCTGGCCGGAGCGACGCTGGGGTCGCTGCTCGGCGTCCTGGTGATCACGACGGTGGACACCATCATCGATGCGCCGAGATTCCTGTTGCTGTTATTGCTGCTGACGTGCGTCGGCTGTGGCCCGCGACGTCCCCGACCGCTAGCGAGCGCATGAACGCTGTCGGCAAGCACGGTCGTTCGAACCGATCGCCCGCCGGCACCGGCCCTGGCGCGGCTGTTGTCGCCACTGCTGCCTACCATCAGGCGCTTCGTTATGAGACTATACGCCCCTCGCGGCCGACCCCGCCTGGCATCCCAACCGACCCAGCCCGGGACCACCACCGATTCGAAATATCGCCATGAAAGACAAGCTTTCCGGCCAGGTCGATCTGACCCGCTTGCTGGACCCCGCGTCCGCGCCAGGTCTGATCGCTGATCCTGGCTTGCGCAGCGCGCTCGTTGCGCGTGACGCGACTGCCGCCTGCGCGATCCTTGGCTCGCCCAGCTTCCACGACCCGGACGAGCAAAGAGCCTTGCGCGCGTCCGGGCCGGCCGCCGCCCTGCTCACGTCCTGGCAAAAGAACGGCGCCGATCTAGCTGCCCGAATCGGCGGCTCGTATGCGCTGGCGATCGTCGACGCGCGACGCGAGTGCGTCTTCCTGGCCGTCGACCGCTTCGCGATCGAGACCTTGTGCTATCGCGCCGATGACTCCGCGCTGAGCTTCTCCGATCGTGCCGACTGCGTTCCGGGACGCGGCGACCAACTGGATCCGCAAGCGATCTTCGACTACCTGTACTTTCACATGATCCCGGCGCCACGCACCGTCTTCGACGGTGTCCGCCGCTTGCCAGCGGCGCATGCCCTGCTGGTGGACCGGCAAGGCGCTCGCGAAATCCGCCACTGGCCGCTGCGCTTCGACGAGCAGCACCGGCTGCCCTTCGAGGCCAGCCGCGATCGCTTCCGCAAGCTGATTCTCGATGGCGTCGCGGCGCAGGTCGACGGCCACCAACGCGTCGGAGCCTTCCTGTCCGGGGGTACCGACAGCTCGACCGTGGCCGGCATGCTCGGCCAGGTCACCGGCCAGCCGACACCCGCCTACTCGATCGGCTTCGCCGCCGAGGGTTATGACGAAATGGAGTACGCGCGCATTGCCGCCAAGCACTTCGGCTGCCAGCACCACGAGTACTACGTGACGCCGGCTGACCTGCTGGACAGCATCCCGGCCGTGGCCCAGCATCACGACCAGCCCTTCGGCAACTCGTCGGCGCTGCCAGCGTACTACTGTGCCAGGATCGCGCAGGCCGACGGCTGCACCAAGATGCTCGCCGGCGACGGCGGTGACGAGCTGTTCGGAGGCAATTCCCGCTACGCGACGCAGCGGCTGTTCGAGTATTACCACGCCGTGCCACCAGGCCTGCGGCGACTGATCGAGCCGCTGTGCACGGACGACAGCGTGCTGCGCCGGATCCCCGGCCTGCGGCAGGCGACCGGCTATGTCCGTCATTCGCGGGTGCCGATGCCGGATCGGCTGCAGAGTTTCAACCTGCTCATGCAACTCGATCCGGCAAAGGTGCTCAACGCCGATTTCCTGGCCCGGATCGACCTCGGCGAGCCGTCGAAGCACATGCAGGCGACCTGGGGCGAGTGCCGGGCGCCAAGTCTGATCAACCGCATGCTGGCTTACGACTGGCGCT
>DPSD01000362.1:0-156 GCA_003538495.1 Accumulibacter sp. | reverse complement strand
ACACGCTGGCCGACAGCGACCTTCCGAAAGTACGCGGCGCGACCCAGATGGCCGGCATCGCGGTCGGCTATCCCTTGCTCAGCGACGGCTTGACCGACTTCTCGATGACCCTGCCGGCGAACTGGAAGCTCCGGCGCTTCAAGCTGCGCTGGTTTT
>DPSD01000364.1:536-5090 GCA_003538495.1 Accumulibacter sp. | reverse complement strand
TCGGCTGCGTGGTCGATGGCTGTCCGCCCGGCCTGGCGATCAGCGCCGCCGACATCCAGGCCGAACTCGACCGCCGCCGGCCAGGGACGTCGCGGCATGTGACGCAGCGGCGCGAGCCCGACGAGGTCGAGATCCTGTCGGGGGTCTTCGAGGGCCGGACCACCGGCACGCCGATTGGCTTGCTGATCCGTAATCAGGATCAGCGCAGCCGGGACTACGGCAACATCGCCGAAACTTTCCGTCCCGGCCATGCCGATTATGCCTATACGCAGAAGTACGGCTTCCGTGACTATCGCGGCGGCGGCCGTTCGTCGGCGCGCGAGACGGCGGTGCGCGTTGCCGCCGGGGCGATCGCCCGCAAGTGGCTGGCCGAGCGCTACGGCGTCAGCATCCGCGGCTGGATGAGTCAGCTCGGGCCGATCGAAATTCCCTTCGTGGCCGCCGCCGAGATCGCCGGCAATCCGTTTTTCGCGCCGAACGCGGCGATCGTCCCGCAACTCGAGGAGTACATGGATCAGCTGCGCAAGTCCGGCGATTCGGTTGGCGCGAAGATCAGCGTTGCTGCCAGCGGTGTGCCGCCGGGCTGGGGTGAGCCGGTCTACGACCGCCTCGACGCCGAGATCGCCTACGCGATGATGAGCATCAACGCGGTCAAGGGCGTCGAGATCGGAGCCGGTTTTGCCAGCGTCGCGCAGCGCGGCAGCGAACATGGCGACGAGATGACGCCGCAGGGCTTCCTCACCAATCATGCCGGAGGCGTTCTCGGCGGCATCTCCACCGGGCAGGAGGTGCTGGTCAATCTGGCGATCAAGCCGACCTCGAGCATCCGTCTGCCGCGACGCTCGGTCAGCCTCGATGGCACGGCGACGACGGTCGAAACGCATGGTCGGCACGACCCCTGTGTCGGTATCCGGGCGACGCCGATCGCCGAGGCGATGCTGGCGCTGGTCCTGATCGATCACGCGCTGCGTCATCGTGCGCAGTGCGGCGACGTGCTCTGCACGACGCCGCGGATTGCCGCCGCCGTCTTGCGGTGAGAGGCGAACGGTGACGGCGGAGAGCCGCATTGCTTATAATCGCATGGTCTGGTCGCGCATCGGTTCGGCCAGGATCAGCAAGGGGCTACGATCATGCACGTTGAACACCACGACCTTCACCACGACTTTCCCGAGTATCTGGATTCGATTCACGCACTCAAGGCGTCGAGCGAGCATTTCGGCGGCCTGTACGACCAATACCAGAACCTGACCCGAGAGGTCGAACGGCTCGAGGAGGACGACCTGCCGGTCGACGATTTCACCATCGAGACGATGAAGAAGCAGCGGGTGCTGCTCAAGGACCAGATGTACCGGATGCTGGTCGCCCACCGGAACGGCGATTAGGAGGAACTGCTGGCGCGTGCGCGACGGCGCGCGATCGGGCACGCGCCAGCCGCGACACGGCGATACGGTCTGAAGCGTCCGATGCATCCGGTAGAATGGCCGGATGTCTGTCTTGCCGTATTGGCGCCTGTCCGGTTATTACTTTTTCTATTTCGCCTTCATCGGCGCTTTCTCGCCGTATTTCGGGCTCTATCTCCAGTCGTTGAGCTTTTCGGCCTGGGACATCGGCTTGTTGATGTCGCAGATGCAGTTGATGCGCCTGTTCGCGCCGTATCTATGGGGCGCGCTCGCTGATCGTCTCGGCCGGCGGGTGGCGATCGTCCGGCTGGCGGCCTTGCTGAGCCTGCTCGGGTTCTCGGTTTTCTTTGGCGTACGCAGTTTCGAGGCGATGGTCGTCGCCATGGCGGCGTTGGCCTTTTTCTGGAGCGCCGCGCTGCCGCTGGTCGAAACAGTGACTTTCGATCACTTGCGCGAGCAGCCCGCGCGCTACAGCCGGATCCGGCTATGGGGATCAGTGGGCTTCATCGTCGCCGTGATGGGAACCGGCGCGCTGCTCGATCAGCTGCCGCTGTCCGCCCTGCTGTGGGTGATTGTTGCGACGCTGGCCGGCATTCTGGGCTACGCGCTGGCCGTCCCCGAGGCGCCGACGCATGCGGCGACCGACGATTTCCTGCCGGTGGGCCAGATCGTCCGCCAGCGCCGCGTCAAGGCGCTGTTTGCGGCCTGTTTCGCGATGTCGGCGGCGCACGGCGCACTATACGTCTTCTACTCGATCCACCTCGCCGGGCACGGCTACAGCAAGTTCCTGGTCGGCTGCCTGTGGTCGCTTGGCGTACTGGCCGAGATCGTGGTCTTCTTCTTCATGGTCGGCTTGCTGCGCCGTTTCGGACTCCGTACCATTCTGCTGGTCAGCTTCGCGGCGGCGATGGTGCGCTTCCTGATGATCGGCTGGGGTGTCGAGTGGCTATCGGTGATCGTCCTCGCGCAGCTGCTGCACGGTCTGACCTTCGGCGCCTACCATGCGGCGGCGATTGCCGCGGTCAACCGCTGGTTTCCCGGTCGCTGTCAGGCGCGCGGCCAGGCGCTGTATTCGAGTCTGTCGTTTGGCGCCGGCGGGCTGGCCGGGAGCTTGTTGAGTGGCTGGACCTGGGATGCCTGGGGTGCGGCGCCGACCTATACGCTGAGTTCGGCGTTTGCGGTCATCGGGCTGGTCCTGGTCGCGCTGGGCGTGCGCGCGAGCGATCTGGATGCTGGCGGTGAGCCACTTCCGGCCCCTCTTGCCGAAACGGCCCAGCGCTTATGAGGTGCGTGATGAGATCGTGTTTCCTTCGTCAATGGGCGCTGCCGGTCCTGGCAGCGGTTCTCGCGACGGCTTGCGCGACGACCCGGACTACCGGTGGCGGTAGCGTCGGCGTCGATCGCGAGCAGACCATGCTGGTTTCTTCGGCCGCGGTCGATCGCTCGGCGGCCAAGGCCTACCACGAGGCCATGGGCGCTGCGCAAAGCAGGAATCTGCTCAATCGTGATCCGCAGCAGCTCGAGCGGGTGCGGACCATCGTCAAGCGGCTGATTACGGTGACGGCCGCTTTTCGCAGCGACGCTCCCGCCTGGCGGTGGGAGGTCAACGTTGTCAGCTCCAAGGAACTCAACGCCTGGTGCATGCCCGGCGGCAAGGTCGCGGTGTATACCGGCCTGATCGAGCAGCTGCGGCCCACCGACGACGAGCTCGCGGCGGTGCTGGGGCACGAGATCGCGCACGCGCTGCGTGAGCACGGTCGCGAAAAGGCCGGTCAGGAAGCCGGCCTGAACGTTGCGGCAGCCGTCGGCGGGGCACTGATCGGCGCTTATTTCGGGATCGATGCCGGCCTCGGGCAGAGCATGATCGGTGGCGTTGGTGACCTCGCCTTCATGCGTCCCAATTCCCGCGAGATGGAGCAGGAAGCGGACCGGATCGGCGTCGAACTCGCCGCCCGGGCGGGTTACGACCCGCAGGCGGCGATCTCGCTGTGGGAGAAGATGGGCCGCGTCGCCGGCGGGCAGCCGCCACAGTGGCTGTCCACCCACCCGTCGCACCAGTCGCGGATCGCCGATCTGAGGGTCTATGCGCAGCGCGTGCAGCCGCTGTACAGCGCCGCCCGCCGCTCGCCCTGAGCGGCGCAGACGGCCGCGCCACACGTGCTGGCAAGGCGGTCACCGGCGAGGCGGCGCTGACAGCGGCCAGCGCGGTGTGACATAATCCCGCTTCTATCGGCTCTCATGGCCGAACTTGCTCGGATCGCCGATCTATGCCACAGACCTTGTACGAAAAGCTTTGGCTGGACCATCTGGTGCATCAGGAAGCCGATGGCACGGCGCTGATCTATGTCGACCGCCATCTGGTGCACGAGGTGACCAGCCCGCAGGCCTTCGAGGGCCTCAAGCTGGCTGGCCGCAAGCCCTGGCGGGCTTCTTCGATCGTCGCCACGGCCGACCACAACACGCCGACCGACCACTGGGACCGGGGCATCGAGGATCCGGTATCGCGACTGCAGGTCGAGACGCTCGACGCCAACATCCGGGAAGTCGGCGCGCTGGCCTACTTTCCGTTCAAGGATCCCCGGCAGGGGATCGTGCACGTGGTCGGTCCGGAAAACGGCGCGACGCTGCCCGGGATGACCGTCGTCTGCGGCGACTCGCACACCAGCACGCACGGCGCTTTCGCGTGCATGGCGCAGGGCATCGGCACGTCCGAGGTCGAGCACGTGCTGGCGACACAGTGCCTGCTGCAGAAGAAATCGAAGACCATGCTGTTGCGGGTCGATGGCGTGCTCGGCAAGGGCGTTACCGCCAAGGACGTGGCGCTGGCGATCATTGCTCGCATCGGCACCGCCGGCGGCACCGGCTACGCCATCGAGTTCGCCGGCAGCGCGATTCGAGGCTTGTCGATGGAGGGCCGCATGACGCTCTGCAACATGGCGATCGAGGGCGGCGCGCGCTTCGGGCTGGTGGCGGTCGATGAACTGACGATCGACTACCTGCGCGGCCGCCCCTTTGCGCCGAAAGGCGAGCTGTGGGAGCAGGCCGTCGCGCACTGGCGCAGCTTGCACAGCGATGACGGCGCCGAGTTCGATTCCGTGATCGAACTGCCCGCCGGGGAGATCAGCCCGCAGGTGACCTGGGGTACCTCGCCGGA
>DPSD01000364.1:0-246 GCA_003538495.1 Accumulibacter sp. | reverse complement strand
TGGTGGCGATCGATGGCTGCGTGCCCGACCCGGCGCAGGAGGGCGATCCGGTCAAGCGTGAGGGGATGGAACGGGCGCTGCTCTATATGGGTCTCAGTGCCGGCACACCGATCCGTGAGATCGCTCTGGACAAGATCTTCATCGGCTCATGTACCAACTCGCGCATCGAGGATCTGCGCGCCGCTGCTGGCGTCGTCCGCGGCAAGAAGGTCGCGAGCGGTATCCGCCTGGCGCTGGTGGTGCCGG
>DPSD01000074.1 GCA_003538495.1 Accumulibacter sp. | reverse complement strand
CCGATGGCGCTTGCGAAGCCGCGCTCCAGGGCGTGCGACCGGCGGCGGTCGTCGTCGCGCCGGTCGTCGAAACGCGCGTACCGGCATTGACACGCCGCGGCGTCGCAGCCGGGTAACGGCAACAGCGGCGCCTCGGCGGGCAAGAAGCGCCGGCCTTCAAGATCGCTGGCGGCAGCACACGACTTGGCGCCACGTGCGATGGCGACGCAGCGATAAGGGTGGAGCGTACGCGCGCTGGATGACTCGACTGCAGCGGCGGACGAACGCCTGCGTGCCCACCAGAAGCAGGCAACCGCGGCAAGCACAGAGGAGAGGGGAATAAGCCAGTCCGACACGCCAGAATCCTCCTTCAGGTCAAATGGCCTTTGTTCGCGCCTTGCCTGGCAGAGGGCAGCAAGTCAGCACTGCCTTTGGCCACCGGCTTGACGCCAACTCGCCCATGATATAACGAGAATCCGTTCCCGCAAACCGGGCTGCCGGCGAACGCCCCGGAGGCCGGATCAGCCGCTCAGCAAGGAGCGCCAGCAGTCGATCTCGGGCGTCCTGAACAACTCCTGCAGCAACTCGAACGCGCGGTCGGCGTGGCAGCTCGCGGCGGCGCTCAAGCCTTCGCCCAACTCGAAACGCTCGCCACGGACGCACAGCACGAAGGCCGGCGGCGCCGTTTGGTGATCGATCCGCGGCAATACCGCCAGGAGAGCTTCGGGCGGCAGGGCGTGCGTGCTGTACGGGGCGCCGTCGACGGCTTTCGCCTGACGGAAGACAAACGGTGCCGGGGTCTGGCGGCCGGCATCGATGAACAGCACCAGCCGCCGTCCGACGAGATCCAGCGCGTGTTCGATCTGCAACTGGAAGTCGCCGAGCAGCTCGCTGCCGGCCGCCTGGCCGGTGACCTCCAGCCAGGCCTGCAAGCGATCGAGCAGCAGCGGCCCGAGCGCGTCGTCGCCGCGGCTGGGGTTACCGCAGGCGAGGACCAGCACCGGGGCGGGTGACATGGCCAGCGTTGCCGATTTCACGACGCCGTGCACCTGCGGTCGACGACCTGTCCGACCGCGTCCTGGAGTTCGAGCTGCAGCGGCATCTTGCCAAGCGCGTGCGTGGCGCACGACAGGCAGGGGTCGAAAGCGCGGATCGCGACTTCGATGTGGTTGAGCAGACCTTCGGTGAGCTCGCGGCCGCTCAGGTAGCGTTGCGCGACGCGGCGGATCGCCTCGTTCATCGGCTGATTGTTGTGCGTCGTCGACACGATCAGATTGCAGCTGCTGACCAGATCGTCGTCGTCGACCTGGTAGTGATGGATCAGCGTTCCGCGCGGCGCCTCGATGACGCCGACTCCCTGGCGCTTGCGGACGCCGCTGGTGACCAAGGTGCTGCCGGAGAGGTCGTCATCGTGCAGCAGCGCCTTGATCGTCTCGGCGGCGTGCAGCATTTCGATCATTCGTGCCCAGTGATAGGCCAGCGGCGCGTGCACCAGGTTTCCCTGGCCGTGATCGATGAACTCGCGGCGTTCGGCTTCGGCCAGCGGCGTCGGGATGCGGTCGCAGTTCTGCACCCGTGCCAGCGGTCCGACCTTGTACCAGCCGTGCTGCGGGCCAAGCGCGGCCAGGAAGGGGAACTTCATGTAACTCCACGGCTTGACTTCCTCGCGGATCAGCTGCTGGTAGTTCTGGATCGGGAAACCGTCGACGAGGATCCTGCCGTCGGCGTCGCGGGCGCGCAGGTGGCCATCGTAGAAGTCCAGCGAGCCGTCCGCACCAACCAGCGACAGGATGTTCGAGCGGAAAGTCCCGAAGCTGTCGTACAGCGCCGGATCGGCGGCGTGCAGGCGTTTGACGAGCTGCACCGCCTGGCGGCTCCAGCCGACGATCGCGTAGATCTCGGCCAGCAGGCTGTCGCGCTCCTCGCGGCTCAGCGAACGATTGACACCACCCGGAATCGCGCCGGTGCCGTGCACCCGCTTGCCGGCGGTGAGGCGGATCACCTCCTGGCCGAACTTGCGCAGCAGCACTCCGTGTCTGGCGATTTCCGGGTACGCGGCGGCGACGCCGACGATGTTCCGCCGGCCGGCTTCGCTGGCGAATCCGAACAGCAGGTCGGGCGACGACAGATGAAAGAAATGCAGCGCATGCGACTGCAGGATCTGGCCGTAGTGCATCAGCCGGCGCACCTTCCCGGCGGTCGGCGTCAGCCGGTCGGCGCCAAGCACGTGATCGAGCGCCTTGGCGGCCGCCAGATGATGCGACACCGGGCAGATCCCGCACAGGCGCTGGACCATCACCGGCACCTCCCAGTACGGGCGGCCCTGGATGAATTTCTCGAAGCCGCGAAATTCAACGATGTGCAGGCGGACCTGCTGCACCTGCCCGTTCTCGTCGAGCAGCAGCGTCACCTTGCCGTGCCCTTCGACGCGCGACACCGGGTCGATCGCCACGCGGCGCAGCGTGCCGGCATCAGCCGGCGCGTTTTCAAGTTCGAAATGATCGCCTTGCATGACCTCTCTCCGTCTGCTCTCAGTCGAAATGCAGCAAGGGATGTCCGAGCCGCGGCGTTCGCCCGTCGAGCAGATCGTTCAGGAACTTCCAGATCGCTTCGCCCGACGGCGGGCAGCCGGGGATGAAGTAGTCGATGCGGACGATTTCATGGATCGGGTGCACCTTGTCGAGCGGCAGCGGCAACTCGGGATCGTTGGGAATCTGCCCGCCGACGATCCCCGGCGCGGTCAAGTAGACCTCCTGCAGGCACTGGCCAAGGTCCAGGTGGTTGCGTTGCGCCGGCAGACCGCCGTTGACCGCGCAGGCGCCGACGGCGATCAGCAGCTTGCAGTTGCGACGGAACTCGCGCAGCACGTGCACGTTCTCGGCGTTGCAGATGCCGCCCTCGATCAGGCCGATGTCGCAAGGCCCGCAGTGCTTGATGTCGGTCAGTGGCGAGCGGTCGAAGTCGACCCGCTCGAGCAGCTCGAAAAGGCGCTCGTCGATGTCCAGCAAGGACATGTGGCAGCCGAAGCACCCCGCCAGCGAAGCCGTGGCGACGCGCACTTTGCCGGTGGCGTTGGCGGCGCTCATGTCAACCCTCGTCGTCGGCCGTGCGGCTGGCCAGGCGCTCGACCTGCATGCCGATCGGCTGGAGATCGTAGCGACGCTGACCGATCGGCACCGCGAAGCCCTGGCGCTTTTTGAGGATCACGCCAACCGGGCAAACGTGCGCCGCTTTGTCAGCCCAGGAGAAATCGGTATCGGCCAGGCGCCCGGACTCGGCATTGACGATCAGGTGCTTGGTGATGCCACGCCCCGACAGCGCGAAAACGCTCTTGCCGTCGACGTCGCGACTGGCACGCACGCACAGCTCGCAGAGAATGCAGCGATTGAAGTCGAGCAGCACCTCTGGGTGCGAGGCGTCGACCGGCCGGCTGGGGTAGAACTGGTCGAAATGCGGGTTCAGCATTTCGAGCTCGTAGGCCAGCGCCTGCAGCATGCAATGGCCACTTTTCTCGCACGACGGGCAGAAGTGATTGCCTTCGACGAACAGCATCTGAAGCAAGGTCCGGCGCTTGTCGTTGAGGTCAGGCGAGTTGTTCTCGACCTCCATGCCGTCCCTGGCCGGCATGGTGCACGCCGAAACGTAACGGCCGTTGGCCTTGACCGTGCACAGCTTGCAACTGCCCTGCGGTTTGAACTCGGGGTGATGACAGAGATGCGGAATGAAGATGCCGGCGGCCATCGCCGCGTCCATGATCGTCTGGCCGGCGGCGAAGGGCACCGGCAGGCCGTCGAGCAGAATGCTGCACTGGCTCATGACCCATCTCCGGAAACCCGGGCCGCCAGCCCGAAGTGCGCTTCCGGGTCGTCGCGCCCGGTCATCTGGCGGGCCGCCGCCAGCGCCTGGTCGAGGTCGAAGGCCGGCTCGAAGTCGAGCGAGCGCAAGCGCCGCTCGTACGCCGGGCGGAACTTCTGCAGGGTGTCGAACAAGGGGTTGCACGCCGCCTGGCCGAGGCCGCAGTGGCTGGCAGCGTGCAACAGGCGATGGATCTTGAAGATTTCGTTGATTTCGTACTGCGATCCCAGTCCCCTGGCGATCTTGTCCATGCAGTTCATGACCAGCGAAGTGCCCACCCGGCACGGCGTACAGAAGCCGCAGCTTTCGTGCGCGAAGAAGTGGGCGAAGTTGCGCGCCACCTCGAACATGTCGCGATGCGCCCCGAAAACCATCAGCGCACCGGCCGTCGGCACGTCCTCGAAGGCAATGCGGCGAGAGAATTCGTGCGTCGCCAGACAGCTTCCGGAAGGGCCGCTGACCTGCACCGCCTGCGCATTGCCGGCGCCGCAGTCGAGCAGCACCTGGTTGACCGAAACGCCGAAGGGGTACTCGTAGACCCCCGGCGTCTCGACGTCGCCGGAGATCGACAGCAGCTTGGTACCGGTCGATTGCTTGGTGCCGAGACCGGCAAACCAGGCACCCCCCTTGAGCGCGATCAGCGCCGCCTTGCACAGCGTCTCGACGTTATTGACCACCGTCGGCTGCCCGCGATAGCCGGCGGTGACCGGGAAGGGCGGGCGAATCCGCGGGATGCCGCGCTTGCCTTCGAGCGATTCGAGCAGCGCCGTTTCCTCGCCGCAGATGTAGGCGCCGGCGCCGAGATGGATGTCGATCTCGAAGTCCAGCCCGGCCTGGCCGCACAGCGCGCTCCCCAGCAAGCCGTCGCGACGACGGCGAGCGAGCTTCTCGCTCAGGGCCGGCAGCAGGTAGGCGTATTCGCCGCGCAGATAGAGCAGACCCTGGCTGGCACCAATGGTGAAGCCGGCAAGCGTCATCCCGTCGAACAGCAGGTCGGCGTAGCTGGTGAGCAGCACGCGATCCTTGAAAGTCCCCGGCTCGCCCTCGTCGGCGTTGCACACCACGTAGCGGATTCCCTGTTCGCCGTGACACGCGGCGCGCCGCGCCGACTCCCACTTGATCGCGGTCGTGAAACCGGCGCCACCACGCCCGCGCAGATTCGACAGCTTCATTTCGCCGAGCATCGCCTCGGCGCCACGGGCGATCGCCGCCCGCAGCGCTTCGCCGGCCGGCCAGTCGGCGCCGAGCAAGGTGTCGCGGCGACGGATGTTGTCCTCGACCAGCGCGAACTCGGGCGGCCAGTCGGCCAGCGGCAGCTGTGCCCGGATCAGCTCGCTGATGCGG
>DPSD01000200.1 GCA_003538495.1 Accumulibacter sp. | reverse complement strand
CGGCCGCGCCAGCGGCGACTTCCGCATGATCCGCGACGGCGACCGCATCCTGCTCGGCCTGTCGGGAGGCAAGGATTCGCTGTCGCTGCTGCATACCCTGCACCATCTGCAACAGAAGGCGCCGGTGAAATTCGAACTGCTCGCCTGCACGGTCGACCCGCAGTCCGACCAGTTCGACCCCTCGCCGCTCACGCCCTACATGGCCGCACTCGGCGTGCCCTACTTCCTCGAATCGCAGCCCATCCTGGAAGAGGCGCAGAAGACGCTGACCAAGGACAGCGACTCGTACTGCGCCTACTGCTCGCGCATGCGGCGCGGCATCCTCTACCGCGTCGCACGCGAACAGGGCTGCAACGTCGTCGCGCTGGCACAGCATCTCGACGACCTCGCCGAAACGCTGATGATGTCGATGCTGTTCGGCGGCAAACTCAGGACCATGTCGCCGCACTATCTGAACGACGCCGGCGACCTGCGCATCATCCGGCCCTTCGCTTACGCGCGCGAGCGCCAGACCCGCGCCTTCGCCGCCGACGCCGGCCTGCCGGTGATCTTCGAGAACTGCCCAGCCTGCTTCGCCAAGCCGCAGCAGCGCTACGCGATGAAGCAGATGCTGGCCGAGCAGGAAAAGGCCCACCCGCGCATCTTCAACAGCCTGTTGACCGCGATGCGGCCGCTGATGGGGGAACCGCCTGCCTGATTTCCAGGCGCCGTCGTTTCCCCGTAAAATCAACCCTTTGTTTTGGTTGACATTTTCCACAAAGAGAACAAGGTTATGACCGCTTCCTTCATTCCACCCAAGCGCATCCTCATGGGCCCGGGGCCCTCCGACGTGCCCCAGCGCATCCTCGATGCCATGGCACGTCCGACCATCGGCCACCTCGACCCCGCGTTCGTCGACCTGATGGAACAGATCAAGTCCATGCTGCGCATGGCGTTCCAGACCGAGAACGCGCTGACCTTCCCGGTCTCGGCGCCGGGTTCGGCGGGAATGGAAATGTGCTTCGTCAACCTGGTGGAACCCGGCGACAAGGTGATCGTCTGCCGTAACGGCGTGTTCGGCGGCCGCATGCTGGAGAACGTCAAGCGCACCGGCGGCGTGCCGGTGATCGTCGACGACGCCTGGGGCGCGCCGGTCGATCCGAACAAGGTGCGGGACGCCTTCAAGGCGAATCCGGATGCAAAGATCCTCGCCTTCGTGCATGCCGAAACCTCGACCGGCGCGCAAAGCGACGCCGAGGCGCTCGGCAAGATCGCGCAGGAGTTCGGCGCGCTCACCATCATGGATTGCGTCACCAGCCTGGGCGGGACGCCGCTGTATATGGACAAATGGGGCATCGATGCGGTGTATTCCGGCAGCCAGAAATGTCTGTCCTGCACGCCCGGCCTGTCGCCGGTGTCGTTCTCCGAACGCGCGATCGAGCGCATCAAGGCGCGCACGACGCCGGTGCAAAGCTGGTTCCTCGACCTCAACCTGGTGCTCGGCTACTGGCAGTCTGCCGGTAAGCGCACCTACCATCACACGGCGCCGATCAACCCGATGTACGGCCTGCACGAAGCGCTGGTGATGCTGGAGGAAGAAGGTCTGGAAAACGCCTGGGCGCGACACCGTGCCATGCATGAAAAGCTCAAGGCCGGGCTCGAAGGCATGGGCCTCAGGTACGTGGTGGACACGTCCGCACGCCTGCCGCAACTCAATTCGATCTACGTGCCCGAAGGCGTCGACGAGGCAGCGATCCGCGCCCGCCTGCTCACTGAGTTCAACCTCGAAATCGGCGCCGGCCTCGGCGACATGGCCGGCAAGATCTGGCGCATCGGCCTGATGGGCTACTCCGCCAAACAGGAGAACGTCGACTATTGCCTGAAGGCCCTCAAGGCTTGCCTGTCCTGATTCCGGCGCGGTAAACCACGCGGGCGTTCAAAATAAAAACCGGTTCGATGCTCGTTTTTATTTTTCGTCAGGTGTCGTGGCGCTTTCCGCGACCCGTGTCGCCAGAACCTGATCCACCCGGTTGCGGTCGACGTCCACCACCTCGAACTCCCAGTCCGCCCAGGTGAAGCGCTCCGCCTTGCGCGGAATGCGGCCCAGCGAGGCCAGCACGAACCCGCCGACCGTGTGATAGTTGCCCAGCGATTCCTGGGGCACATGGCGAATCTCCAGCCGGTCCTTCATCTCGTCGATGGGCAGCAACCCGTCCAGCAGCCAGGATCCGTCGGCCCGGCGCACGGCCAGGGCGTCTTCGGTGTCATCGGCCAGGGGCATCATGTCGCCCACCAGCGAATACATCAGGTCGTCCAGGGGGACGATGCCTTCGGTCAGGCCGAACTCGCTCACCACGAGGGCGAAATTGGCGCGCTGCTGGCGGAAGGTGCGCAGCAGGTCGATGAGGGTGAGGCTGGACGGCACGAACAGCGGCGGCGCGAGCGGCAGCTCGGCGAAGTCGATGTCGCCTTCCATGGCAGCCTTGAGGATGTCATGGCTTTCGGCAATGCCGATCACCTGCTGCAGATCGCCCTTGCAGATGGGCAGGCGGGAATGCGGCGCTTCTTTCAGGGTGCGCAGGTTGTGCTCGCGGGGCGAGAGAAGATCCAGCCAGGCCACGTCCGCGACGGGCGTCATGATGGTGGCGAGGCGCCAATCCTCCAGACGCAGCACGTTGCCGAACAGCTCGCTCTCCTCCGGGGCGATGGTGCCCGTCCGCTCCCCTTCGTCCACGAACGCCAGGATGTCCTCGATGCTGGTGACCGCAGGTGCCGACTGAATCGGCAGCAGAGCCAGCACACGGTCCGCAGCGAAGGACAGAAAACGGATCGCCGGGGACAACAAGCGGATGAACAGCGACATGAAGGGCGCGCAAAATGCCGCCACCTTTTCCGGATGCGCGAGCGCGATCCGCTTGGGCACGATCTCGCCGAGGATGATGGAAACCGCCGTGACGATCACGATGGTGGCGCCGAAGGCAATGGACTCACGCCATTCGGCCAGGCCGGGAATCGCGGCACGGATGGCCGACTCGATGGACGTGGACAGGGCCGACTCGCCATAGATCCCCATCAGCAGCGCGGCGGCGGTGATCCCCGTCTGGCTCGCGGCCAGGAGCCTACTCGGATGCTCCTTGATCGCCAGCGCCTTGACGGCCCCCATGTCGCCGGCTTCGGCTAGCTGAGTCAGCCGGCCGCGGCGGGCGGAGGCGAGCGCCATTTCCGCGAGCGAAAACATGCCGGAAAGCAGGATGAGCAGGATCAGGATCCACAGGGCATTCATGATCAGGAAGCAGGAACGGGATGGAGGACGATTCTACCCGTCGCTTCGGACAGAGGACACGGCACACACGACAAGGCCCGCTGTCAGCGGGCCTTGCGTAATCGCATCAGGTCGGAGAAATCACAAACCCAGTCGCTGCCAGATGGTGGTGCTCGGTCCGGCCTGGTTCATGGTGTAGAAATGCAGGCCCGGCGCGCCGCCGGCCAGCAGGCGGTCGCACAGGTCGGTCACCACGTCGAGGCCGAAGGCACGGATCGACGCCAGGTCGTCGCCGTAGGTTTCGAGCTTCTTTCTCAGCCAGCGTGGGATCTCCGCGCCGCAGGCATCGGAGAAGCGTGCCAGCTGTACGTAGTTGCCGATCGGCATGATGCCGGGAACGAT
>DPSD01000077.1:770-3820 GCA_003538495.1 Accumulibacter sp. | reverse complement strand
AGAAGTGGATGCAGATCATGGAAACCTACGAGAGCGGTGGTCATGCCTACCACGCCACGATGCCTACCGACGCCCTGGCCGCCTTGCGTGACGTCATGCTCGAAACCGAGAGCTATGGTTTCGACAGGGTACGCAGGGAGCAGCAGGAACTCGGTCGCCGGGTGCGTGAGTTGCTCGCCAGCAAGGGTTTCAAGAGCGTAGCCGCGGAGGGTTTTCAAGCGCCTGGCGTCGTCGTCAGCTACACCGACGATCCGGACATCCAGTCGAGCAGGAAGTTCGTCCAGGTCGGCGTCCAGACCGCTGCCGGCGTTCCCCTGCAATGCGACGAGCCGGCCGATTTCCACAGCTTTCGCATCGGTCTGTTCGGCCTTGACAAGCTGCACCATCCCGACCGCACGCTGCGCAGTCTGGCCGACGCGCTTGATGCGCTGGGCGGCTGAAGGGCAGCGCTACTTAGTCGTTCGCGTGTGCTCCGGCCAGGTTTGCGGCCCAATGGCGCGTGGCAAACGTCCGATCAAGAGCGTGCGGAGTTCACGCCTCGCGGCGGCGCTTAGCGCGTCAACGTTGCCCGTCTGTATAGGGGGCCGGGATGGGCAGGCTACGAAATACAGCGTCGTCAGGGCTCCTCCTGCGAGGCCTAGAAATAGCCTTGCGTGTTCTCCCAGCCACGGCGGAGAATGCTTGATTCCGAGCAAATTCGTCCCCTTCCTGCTTTGCCACCTCCGGTCGAGAGAGGCGTGTCCGTGACCCCCGCTGCGCATGTGCGCCGGCTTGCTTCCGGCGAGTTTGTCATCCACCCTCTCGACGATCACCTTTCGGCAGTCGCCAGCTTGGGCGGGCGCTTTGCCGCGGTGATCCGGGCCGGGCCGTGGGGAGAGCTTGCCGGTGCGTGGCACGACCTCGGCAAGTACCAGCCGGCGTTTCAGAAATACATTGCCTCAGCCAGTGGGCTGGACGCGCACATAGAAGCGCCCGGCAGGGTCAAGCACGCGATCGCCGGTGCGGTTCACGCGGCCCGCGAGTTGGGACCCTATGGCCAACTGCTCGCCTACCTGATTGCCGGTCACCACGCTGGTTTGCCAGATTGGCATCCGGGGGAGGCTGCCGGAGCAGCGCTTTCCCAGGAACTGCGGGATGAGCAGACGACGCTGGCGCAAGCGCTAGCCGGTGGCGCTCCCCAGTCCGTTCTTTCGCCTGGCATCGCGCTGAGCAAGCCGACGATTCGCCGGCCTGAGGACCTCCACTTCTGGCTGCGGATGCTTTTCTCCTGCCTGGTCGACGCGGACTTTCTCGACACCGAGGCGTTCATGGCTGACGGGCGGGCCGAAATGCGCGGCGGTTACCCGGCGATCGGGGTTCTCCGAAACGCCTTTGACCAGCACATGGCGAGCCGCTTCGCGGTCGCCGATACGCCAGTCAAGCGCCTGCGAGGCGAGATTCTTGGTACCTGCATTGGGCGCGCCGGGGAGTCGCCGGGGCTGTTCAGCCTGACCGTACCGACCGGAGGCGGCAAGACGCTGGCCTCGCTCGGTTTCGCCCTGCATCACGCAGAAATGCACGGCTTGAGCCGGGTCATTTATGTCATTCCCTACACCAGCATCATCGAGCAGACGGCCGACGTCTTTCGCAGCGTTTTCGACGGCGTGGATCCCTCGCCGGTCATCGAACATCACTGCAACATCGACGCAGAAAACGAAACGGGCAAGAGCAGAACGGCGTGCGAAAACTGGGACGCGCCAATCGTGGTGACCACCAACGTCCAATTTTTCGAATCGCTTTACGCCGCCAGACCGTCGCGTTGTCGCAAGTTGCACAACATCGCCAACAGCGTCGTCGTTCTCGACGAGGCGCAGTTACTGCCCCCAGAACATCTGGCGCCGATCCTCGACGCCCTGCGGCAGCTGATCGAGCACTATGGAGTGACTGTCGTGTTGTCCACCGCCACCCAGCCGGAGCTGCACAAGACGCGGGCCGACGCTTTCGGGCATGTGCAGTTGGCGGGCCTCGGTGACGCACGGGAGCTGGCGCCCGATCCGCGACGGCTTTACCGGGAGCTGGAGCGGGTCAGTGTTTCCCTGCCCGACTCACCGCGGCAGCGCTGCAGTTGGGAAACCATTGCCGGCGAACTCGGAGAGCACGAGCGAGTCCTGTGCATCGTCAATCGTCGGGACGACGCGTCGACGCTCTGGGGCTTGCTCCCCGAGGGTGCCTTGCACCTGTCGGCCCGCATGTGCGGCGCACACCGTGCCGCGGTGATCGCCGAGATTCGCCGTCGCCTGGCGGCTGCCGAGCCCGTGCGCGTGGTCAGCACGCAGCTCGTTGAAGCCGGCGTTGATCTGGACTTCCCGGTCGTCTATCGGGCGATGGCCGGGCTGGACTCGATCGGCCAGGCCGCTGGCCGCTGCAACCGCGAGGGGGCTCTGCCAGACAAGGGACGGGTGGTCGTCTTCAATCCGCCGAAGCCTTCGCCAAGCGGGCTGTTGCTGAAGGCGGAACAAGCTGCCGAAATTGTTCTGTCGGGCGCAGCGGGTGAGCCACTCACCCCGCTACAATTCGCTCACTACTTTGATTGTTTCTACGGCGGCGTGAACAGCTACGACAAGGCGCACGTTCTGGACTTGTTGCACACCGACGCGGCGAAGGGGCAAATTCAGTTTCGCTCAGCCGCGCAGGGCTTCCGCCTGATTCCGGACGAGGGGCAGCGCCAGGTGATGGTGAGCTGGGGCCAGGGAGGTGCCTTGATCGAGTTGCTCAAGCAGATCGGTCCGAACCGTGATTTGCTGCGCAAGCTGCAACGTCATGCCGTTTCGCTCTACGAGTACCAGTGGCAGCAGTTGCTCGCCAGCGGTGATCTGGAATGGCACATGGATTTCTTGATTCAGGCGAGCGATGCGCTGTACCACCCGGTGCTCGGGCTGTTGCCGGAAGTGCCGGACGACGCGCCGTCGAGCCTGGTCGTCTGAAAGGAGTTGCCTTGAAAAGCTATTGTCTTGAAGTAAGCGGCGACTTCGCCTGCTTTACCCGACCCGAAATGAAGGTCGAGCGGGTGA
>DPSD01000077.1:0-479 GCA_003538495.1 Accumulibacter sp. | reverse complement strand
ACGCCTTCGGCGGCACGCGCGATCTTCGAGTCGATCCTCTGGAAGCCGGCAATTCGCTGGCGCGTGACCCGGATCGATGTGCTGAAACCGATCCGCTGGATTTCACTGCGCCGCAACGAGGTGAGCGCCGTGGTCCCGATGAACAGCGTCAAAGGCGCAATGAACAAGGGAGGCGGCGACCTCGCGCTCTACGTGGAAGAGGTGCGTCAACAGCGCGCGGGGCTGTTCCTGCGCGACGTAGCTTATCGAATCCACGGCGGGCTTGAACTTCGTGATGGCTCGGGCCACCGGCAGAATTTTCCTCATCTCGTCAAGCGGCCGAGCAACGATCCGGACGAGCAGCGTGCTGCGGACGAAGGCAATACCTTGCCCAAGTTCATGGCCATGTTCGAGCGCCGGGCACGCAAGGGACAGTGCGTCAACCAGCCGTATCTGGGTTGCCGGGAGTTCGCTTGCGACTTTCGACTCGTCGACGGCGC
>DPSD01000375.1 GCA_003538495.1 Accumulibacter sp. | reverse complement strand
CACCTGGTCGATGCCCATCAGTCGGGGGCGAGCGACTACAGTTCGCCCTTGTGGACCGTGCTGATGTTCGAAGCATTCCTGCGTAATGTGCTCGACACCTCGGCGGACTCAGTACTCGGTGCCACCGAGCCGCAGGTACGGGGATGAGCATGCGAATTCTGCATGTCCTCGATCACTCCTTGCCGCTGCATAGCGGCTATACTTTCCGCACGCTGGCCATCCTGCGCGCGCAGCGCGCGCAGGGTTGGCAAACGGTTCATCTGACGACACCCAAACAGGGGTCGGGGACATTGTTGCAGGAGGAAGTCGATGGTTGGCTTTTCCATCGCACTGCAAATGCCGATGGCTCCGGCTTGCTTGCCCAGATGCGACTGACTGCAGCTCGCCTGCAGCAACTGATTCGGGCCACACAACCGGACATCATTCATGCCCATTCGCCGGTTCTCAATGCCTTGCCAAGTCTGTGGGTCGGGCGACGCCACCGTTTGCCGGTGGTCTATGAAGTGCGAGCTTTCTGGGAGGATGCTGCGGTCGATCATGGCACAACCATTGAAGGTAGCTTGCGCTATCGTGCCTCACGGGCGATGGAGACCTTCGCGATTCGCCATGCTGACCATGTGACGACAATTTGTGAGGGTCTGCGTGGCGATATGGTGCTGCGAGGCCTGTCACCGGAAAGTATCACGGTAATCCCGAACGCCGTGGACGTTGACCTGTTCCGGTTTGGCGTCGAGGCGGATTCTGAGCTTCGCCGCTCGATGGGGCTGGATGGCACGACCGTCCTGGGCTTCGTTGGCTCCTTCTATGGCTATGAAGGCCTTGATTTGCTGGTTGAGGCGGTACGACGGATGCTGCCACGGCATCCGCAGTTGCGCGTGCTGCTGGTCGGTGGTGGCCCGCAGGAGAGCAAGCTGAAGGAGCAGGTGGCGGCTGCAGGTATGCCGGGTCATGTCATTTTCACCGGCCGTGTTCCGCACACCGAGGTGCAACGCTACTACGAATTGATCGACGTGCTGGCCTTTCCGCGCTTGCCGATGCGGCTTACCGAACTGGTCACCCCGCTGAAGCCACTCGAGGCAATGGCGCAGGGACGAATCTTCGTTGCTTCCGATGTCGGCGGACATCGCGAGTTGATCAGTCACGGTGAAACGGGCTTTCTGTTCCGTGCAGGGGATGTCGCTGCGCTTGAAGCGGCAATCGAGGACATCATGGCGCGGCGGGCGTCCTGGTCGCAGATTCGTGCGCAGGCGCGCCGCTTTGTCGAGGTCGAGCGCACCTGGGTGAACAGTGTTGCACGCTATCGGGACGCTTACCGTCGGGCGCTGGCCAGGTATGACCGAAGTCTGTCCTGATTCCGAGTCGCCATCGAGACGCCACCTCGCGTCGGCCCAGATAGTTGCATCTTTGCATAACCCGGTTTGAGCGATCACATGGCCAATCTCCTCTATCTTGTACACCGGCTCCCTTATCCTCCCAACAAGGGCGACAAGGTTCGCTCCTATCACTTGCTCAAGCATTTGGCGGCTCGACACCGCGTTTTTTTGGGCACCTTTATCGACGACCCGCAGGACGAGGTTCATATCAGTGCCTTGTCTCGGTATTGCGTCGACCTGCACGTTGCCCGTCTGGTGCCGAGCATTGCCAGGCTCGCAAGCCTCAGGGGCCTGCTTACTCAACAGGCGCTGACGCTTCCCTATTATCGCAATGCTGCTCTGCAGGCGTGGGTTGATCGCACGCTGCGAGAACAGGAGATCGACACGACAGTCATCTTTTCTTCGGTTATGGCGAGCTATGTCCAGGGCTCTCCCCATTTGCGCAAACTGATCGATTTTGTCGACGTCGACTCGGCCAAGTGGACGCAATATGCCTCCAAGCACCGTTGGCCGATGTCCTGGCTCTACCGGCGGGAAGGAAAGCACCTGTTGGCTTTTGAACGTTCTGTGGCGATGCAGGCAGAGCGATCATTTTTCGTCACCGACAACGAGTCTGATTTGTTCTGTCGCCTGGCTCCCGAGTGCGCGGACAGGGTCGAAGCCATGTGTAACGGTGTAGATGCGGACTTTTTCTCGCCAGAGCACGTGTTTCCTTCACCGTACCGTGAGGAAGATCTGCCAGTAGTGTTTACCGGCGCCATGGACTATTGGCCGAACATTGATGCAGTGACCTGGTTCGCGACGGAAATGTTGCCTCAGTTGGAGCAGCACTGGCCCAGCTTGCGCTTCTATATCGTCGGACGCAGCCCAACTCCTGCGGTTCAGGCGCTGGCGAGGAGACAAATCGTGGTCACCGGGACCGTCCCTGATGTCCGCCCCTATCTGCGGCACGCTGCCGTCGTCGTCGCCCCCCTCCGGTTGGCACGCGGGATCCAGAACAAAGTCCTTGAAGCGATGGCCATGGGTTTGCCCGTTGTTGCTTCGCAAGAGTGCTCGGTCGCAGTCGATGCCATTCCCGAGCGAGATTTCCTGACGGCGGGAAGTGTTCCCGAGTATCTCTCACAGATTGAACGACTGTTGCGGGAGCCCGAGCGCGCTGCCGCAATCGGCCTTGCCGCTCGCCAGCAGGTATTGGCGCGCTATAGCTGGAAGGCCCACCTCTCCGGTATCGATGCTTACCTGGACGCCAAGCTTCGCCAAGGCTTGGCACCCGTTGGCTGATGCACGCCGCTGGCTCTCGTTATTGATGGTCATGGAGGGTTGATGGGGATTTACACATCGTTTGCCGCAAACCTGCTGTTCCCGCTGCACGAGAAATTGAAGAAACACTCCACGCTGACAGTAAAACGTGATCTGGAGCGCAGCCAGTGGCTCAAGCCAGAGGAAATTCTCGCCCTGCAACTGGCCAGGCTACGCGAATTCCTCACACAATGCGCGTTGCATGTGCCGTACTATCACGACCTGTTTCGCTCGCTCGATTTCGATCCAAAAAATATCCGTGCCATCAGCGATCTGGCGCGCTTGCCGCT
>DPSD01000285.1:12880-13128 GCA_003538495.1 Accumulibacter sp. | reverse complement strand
CATCGGCAGCGAGGCTGCCCCCGACGAGTTGCAGCAGGGAGTCGTCGCCCAGGGCAATCATGCCAGCTTCCTGCGACAGCAGTTCGTCGAGGTCGGCAGCGTGCAGGGAATGGTCGATGCGGCGGTAACCCTGTTCCGGAAAGGCCGGAGCAAGTGACCGACCACCGCCGTCAACCGCTTCTGCTGCTAGAATCGCCGGTTTCCTCAGGAACACGTTCTCGCTGCCGCCATGCCCACGGATTACCTCG
>DPSD01000285.1:0-12583 GCA_003538495.1 Accumulibacter sp. | reverse complement strand
TTCTCAACGCGCAGGTCTACGACGTCGCGATCGAAACACCGCTTGACTTTGCTCCGGGCCTGTCGGTGCGTACCGGCAACCGTCTTCTGCTGAAGCGCGAGGACCTGCAGCCGGTCTTTTCGTTCAAGCTGCGCGGCGCCTACAACAAGATCATTCATCTCTCGGCCGACAAACTCAAACGCGGCGTGATCTGTGCATCGGCTGGCAACCACGCGCAAGGCGTCGCGCTGGCCGCGGCCAAGGTCGGCTGCCGGGCGGTGATCGTGATGCCGACGACGACGCCACAGATCAAGATCCAGGCGGTAAGGGCGCGCGGCGGCGAGGTGGTACTCGCCGGCGAGTCCTACGATGACGCCTACGCGCATGCTCTGGAGCTCGAGAAAGCGGAGAAACTGAGCTTCGTGCACCCGTTCGACGATCCCGAAGTAATCGCCGGACAAGGGACGATCGGCATGGAAATCCTGCGCCAGCATGCCAAGCCGATTCACGCCGTGTTCTGCTGCGTCGGTGGCGGCGGGCTGATTTCGGGTGTCGCCGCCTACATCAAGCGGGTCAGGCCGGAGACCAGGATCATTGGCGTCGAAGCCAGCGACGCCGATGCCATGGCGCGCTCGCTGAAAGCAGGACAGCGGGTCCGGCTCGATCACGTCGGACTGTTCGCCGATGGCGCGGCGGTCAAGTACGTTGGCGAGGAGACCTTCAGGCTCTGCCAGATGTACGTCGATGAAATGGTACTGGTCAACACCGACGCCATTTGCGCGGCGATCAAGGACGTCTTCGAGGACACCCGGGCGGTGCTCGAACCGGCTGGCGCGCTGGCCGTGGCCGGGGCCAAGGAGTACGCCAGGGCGCACAAGCTGAAGGACAGGACGCTGGTGGTCATCGCCTCCGGTGCCAACCTAAACTTCGACCGTCTGCGTTTTGTCGCCGAACGCGCCGAACTCGGCGAGCAGCGTGAAGCGGTCTTTGCGGTCACCTTGCCGGAGCAGCCTGGCGCCTACAGGAAATTCGTGTCGCTGATCGGGTCGCGCAACATCACCGAGTTCAACTATCGCTACAGTGACCAGCGTGACGCGCATATCTTCGTTGGCATCCAGGTCGCCTCGCGCGCCGAGTCGATGAAGCTGCTCGAACATCTGCACAAGCACGATTATGCGGCGCTGGACCTGACCGACGACGAAATGGCCAAGGGCCACCTCCGCCACCTGGTCGGTGGACACTCGCCGAAGCTCGACAACGAGATCCTTTATCGCTTCGAGTTCCCCGAGCGCCCGGGCGCGCTGATGAACTTCCTCAACAGCATGAGCGCCGGCTGGAACATCAGCCTGTTCCATTACCGGAATCATGGCGCAGACTACGGTCGGGTGCTGGTCGGCATGCAGGTACCGCCGAACGAAATGGGCGCCTTCGAGGATTTCCTGAGGAAGCTCGGGTACGCGCACTGGAACGAAAGCAACAACCAGGCCTACAAGCTGTTCCTCGCCTAACCCGGCCTTGCCACCGACAGCACTGACCATCGACCACCCGCGCGCGCCGATCCACTCGTGCCGATGGGCCAGCACACGGCCGTACCACCTGCCGCTTTTCGTGACCAGACCAGTCTGGAAAACCTGCTTCAGAGGAGAGATCAAGAATGCCCATGAATATCGCCAACGACGTCACCACGCTGATCGGCAATACGCCGCTGGTCCGACTCAACCGCCTGACAGCCGGCATTGACGGCACCCTCGCCGTCAAACTGGAGTTCTGCAACCCGGCGCACAGCGTCAAGGATCGCATCGCGATGGCGATGATCGATGCCGCGCAGGACGCCGGCAGGATCGGCCCGGCGACGATCGTCCTCGAACCCACCTCGGGGAACACCGGCATCGGCCTGGCGATGGTTTGCGCGGCGCGGGGCATCAAGTGCTGCTTCGTGATGCCGGAAACGATGAGCCGCGAGCGTCGCCTGCTGCTCAAGGCCTACGGCGCCGAACTGGTTCTCACCCCGGGGCCGGACGGAATGGGCGGCGCGATCCGCCGCGCCGAGGAAATGGCCGCCGCCGACGCGCGCTACTTCATCCCGCAACAGTTCGAGAACCCGGCCAATCCCGCCATCCACCGGGCGACCACCGCCGAGGAAGTGTGGCGCGACACCGATGGCCAGGTCGACATCTTCGTCTCGGGAGTCGGCACCGGCGGCACGATCACCGGCGTCGGCGAAGTCCTCAAGGAGAAGAAACCATCGGTGCAGGTCATCGCCGTCGAGCCCGATGCGTCGCCGGTTCTGTCCGGCGGCGCAAAGGGGCCGCATCCGATTCAGGGGATCGGCGCCGGCTTCGTGCCGCGGGTCCTCAACACCGGCATCTACGACGAGGTGCTGCGCGTCACCGCCGACGACGCCTTCGCCGTCGCCCGCCGGATGGCGACCGAGGAGGGCCTGCTGGTCGGCATTTCGTCGGGGGCGGCGGTCTGGGCGGCGATGGAAGTCGCCCGCCGGCCGCAGAATGCCGGCAAGTTGACGGTAGTCATCATCCCCTCCTTCGGCGAGCGCTACCTGTCGACCGCGCTGTACGCTCATCTCGAGGTCTGAGCGGCGGTCGACAATGGACGGCTTTGATTTCGAGCGGGTGCTCGATCGCCGTGGCGGCGATTCGCTCAAGTGGAACAAATACGCCGGTCGGGACATTCTGCCCCTGTGGGTCGCCGACATGGATTTTGCCGCGCCGCCGGCGATCATCGGCGCGCTCGAGAAACGCGTCGCGCATGGCTGTTTCGGCTACGCCGAACCCTGGCCGTCCCTGCACGCTGCGATCGTCGGGCATTTGCGGCGCGAATACGGGTGGCGGGTCGAGAACGAATGGCTGGTGTACCTGCCGGGCCTGGTCAGCGGACTCAACGTCGCCTGTCGGGCCGCCGACGGCGACGTACTGACCGCGACGCCGATCTACCCGCCTTTCCTTTCGGCGCCCCGGCTCGCCGGCCGGCAGCTGGCGAGCGCGCCGCTGCGCCTGGCCGGCGGCCGCTGGGGCTGGGACTTTGCGGCGCTGGCAGCGGCACTGACGCCGAGCAGCCGCCTGCTACTGCTGTGTCATCCGCACAACCCGGTCGGCCGCGCCTGGGACGAGGGCGAGCTGGCAGCGGTCGCCGCCTTCTGCAACCGTCATCGGCTGACCGTGTGTTCGGACGAGATCCACTGCGGGCTGTTGCTCGACGAGCACCGCCAGCACCTCCCGCTGGCGATGATCGACGCCGATCTCGCGCAGCGCAGCATCACCCTGATGGCGCCATCGAAAACCTGGAATATCCCCGGTCTGGGCTGCGCCTTCGCGGTCATTCCGGAAGCGTCGCTTCGCCGTCGCTTCACCGCGGCAATGCGTGGCATCGTCCCGCACCCGAATGTCCTTGGCCTGGCGGCAATGGAAGCCGCCTACCGCGACTGCGACGACTGGCGTGCAGCGCTGATCAGGGTCCTGCGCGGCCATCGCGACCGGGTCGCAGCGGTGCTTGCCGACACGCCCGGACTGGCTATGAACCACGTCGAGGCGACCTACCTGGCATGGATCGATGCGCGCAGTCTGGGCGTCGCGGATCCGGCAGCCTTCTTCGAAGCCGCTGGCGTCGGCCTCTCCAGCGGCGCTGATTTCGGCCTCCCGGGCTGGCTGCGGCTCAATTTCGGATGCCCACGGGCAACGCTCGACAGCGCGCTCCAGCGCATTCGGGCCGCGTGTTCGCGACCATGAACGCAAGACCAGCCCCTTTGCCGCACGTTGCTTTAGTCCCGCCGCATGCATAGCATGCCAGACTTTGGGCGCCAACATCCGGAGGCATCAGCAAATGGCGTCAGATTCTCCCTTGCATAAGCTGTGGTCTGGGCGGTGGGCAATCCTGATCGGCGTCGGCCTCGCCGCCGTGTCGATTACCGCGTGGGTCAGCAAGTCACTGTCCGACGCCGCCCAGGAACGGTTTGTGCAGAGCTTTCAGCAGGCGGCCAGCACCCGCGCCGACCTCGTCAGCCGGCGCATTCTCGATCAACTGGACAATCTGACGACGCTGCAGCGCCTGTTCAACAGCGTCGAGACGGTCGACTGGCCGGCTTTCCGGAACTTCGCCGGACCAATGGTCGGGGATCAGGGCGTGCGTGGTTTTGGCTGGTTGCCGGTGGTCGACGCCGCCGATCGCGCCGCCTTCGAACGCCGCGGCCGGCAACTGTGGGGTGATCGATTCACGATCAGCGAACGCAACGCCGAAGGCTCCGTCGTGGCGACCGAAGACCGCCAGCGTTACTTCCCGGTGCTCTATGCCGTTCCGCTGGCACCCAATTACCTGGCCATCGGCCTTAACCTGCACGCCGCGAGCAACCGCGGCCCGTTGATCGAGCAGGCGATCGATACCGGCCTGCCGGTCAGCAGCGATGTTGGCCCGCTGCTGATCGACTGGCAGCAGGCCAAGACCGCGGCCATTTTCGCGGCGGTCTATCGCGGCGGTGGGATGCCACCGACCCGGGATCTGCGGCGTGCGGCCGTTCGCGGCGTCGTCCTGGCCGTCTTGAGCATCGATCAGATCTTCGACGCCGCCAACGCCAGCGAAAGCGAAACGGGCCTGCATGTCTACCTGCTCGACCAGACGCAACCTGACGACAGACAGCTGATTCGCGCCTGGACGCCAGGGTCACAGGTGGGCGCTCGGCCGGTGGCCGCGACGACGCTGCGCTACAGCGCTGACATCGAGGTCGGCCGGCGCGTGTGGTCGGTACAGGTCGAAGCTACCCCAGCCTGGCTGGAAGCCAATGGCTCGCCGACGGTCCGCTACGTGCCGCTGGTCGGGGCGCTGATCACCCTGCTGCTGCTGACGTATCTGCACGCGCTGCTCAGCCGTCGGGCAATGGCCGAGGAACTGGTTCGGCAGCGGACGGCCGACCTGAGCAAGCGGCAGCAATCGTACGAGACGCTGGTCGACAATTTGCCGGCGATCATCAGCCGCCACGATTCCCAGTTGCGCCACCTGTTCACCAATCGTGCCTTCGAACAATCGCTGGGACTGCCAGCAGGCAGCGTTATCGGCAAGACCGTGCGGCAGGTCTTCGAGGCTTACCCGGGGCTGGACCCGGCCTTGATCGAGCAATGGGAGGCCGCCCTGCATGCGGTCCATCAAAGCGGCACCTCACGACGCATCGAGTTCGGTTTTCCGACCCGGCAAGGGCCACGCTTCTTCGACGGCATCGTGGTCGCCGAAGCGGCAGCGCCGAGCGGCGGGCAAACCGCTCTGAGCATCTTTCATGAAATTACCGAGCGCCACGCGGCCGAAGCCTGGGCCCGCAAACTGTCGCTGGTCGTCGAGCAGAACCCGGCGACAATCGTCATTACCGACACCGAAGGACGAATCGAGTACGTCAACGACAAGTTCGTCGAGACCACCGGCTATGCCAGGGACGAGGTCATCGGGCAGAGGCCAAGCGTTCTCAAATCGGGGCGAACCCCGGTGGAAACCTACGCCACGCTGTGGGCGACGATCAAGGCTGGCCGCAGCTGGCACGGCGAGTTCGAGAACCGGCGCCGCGATGGTTCCCTGTATCAGGAACGGGCGTTGATCGCACCGGTCCTGGATCGCCACGGCAGGACCAGCAACTATGTCGCGATCAAGGAGGACATCACCGAACTGCGGCGGATGATCGACCGCCTGCACGAAAGTGAAAGTCGCTTCCGCGGCGTCGTCTCGGCGATGGCAGAAGGCCTGATGCTGTGGTCGGAAGAAGGCACGCTGCTGTTTGCCAACCGGGCTGCCGAAGAGATTTTTGGCCACTCGCAAGCAGGGGTCCCGGGTGGCGCTCAGGGCGACCCAGGCATCGAGCGACTGCGCGAAGACCAGACGCCGTTTCCGGCCACAGACTGGCCGTGGGTCGTCGCCATCCGCGAGGCATGGGAACTGCGCGAAGTGGTGATGGGCTTGCGCGCCGCCGACGGCAGCCTGCGCTGGATCCTGATCAATGCCTCGCCCTTGTGCACCGGCCATGCGACGCGGCCGAACGCGGCAGTGGCGACCTTTACCGACATCACCGAACGCAAGGCCGCGCAGCAGCGGGCCGAGTTCCTGGCGCACCACGACCCGCTGACCGGTCTGCCCAACCGCTTGCTGCTGCGCGACCGCGTCGAACAGGCGATGACTCTGGCCAGGCGATCGCACGGCCGCGTCGCGCTGATGTTCCTCGACCTCGACCGCTTCAAGACGATCAACGACTCGCTCGGCCACCCGGTCGGCGACCTGTTGCTGAAGGGCGTGGTCGAGCGGCTGAAGACCTGTGTTCGCGAATCCGACACGATCAGCCGACAGGGCGGCGACGAGTTCGTGATCGTCCTGCGCGACGCACGAGACAGCGAAGCGGTTTCGCGGCTGGCCGACAAGATCCAGCAGCGGATGGCCGAACCCTTCCTGATCGACAAGCACGCCCTGTCGACTTCGTTCTCGATCGGCATCGCCCTTTTCCCGGACGACGATGCCGATTTCGACGGTCTGACGCAAAAGGCCGACACGGCGATGTATCACGCCAAGCACGCCGGCCGCAACGCCTACCGCTTCTTTGCCGAACAGATGAACGTGCAGGCAGTCGAGCACATGCATCTCGAAACGCGTCTGCGACAGGCGCTGGAGCGGGGCGAGTTCGTCCTCTACTACCAGCCGCAGGCTGACCTGAACTCGGGAGAGATTACCGGCGTCGAGGCCCTGGTGCGCTGGCAGACTCCCGATGACGGGCTGGTCGCACCGGCGAAGTTCATTCCGATTGCCGAGGAAACGGGTCTCATCGTGCCACTCGGCAAGTGGGTCATGGGCGAGGCCTGCCGGCAGGCGCGCGCCTGGCAGGATGCCGGACTGCCACCATTTACCGTGGCGGTCAACCTTTCGGGCCTGCAGTTCCGCCGTGGCGACCTGCTCGAAACGGTGATCAATTCGCTAGTCCTCGCCGACCTGGATTCGGAATGGCTGGAACTCGAACTGACCGAGTCGATCATGATCCAGGACGCCGAGCTTACGCTGGAAACCGCGCGCCGCCTGAAGGCCATCGGCGTCAGGCTGTCGGTCGACGATTTCGGTACCGGCTATTCCAGCCTCGCGTACCTGAAACGCTTCGCCGTGGACAAGCTGAAGATCGCCCGGCCCTTCGTCCGCGACCTGCTCAGCGATCCAAGCGACGCCGCGATCGTTGGCGCGATCATCCAGATGGCGCATGGTCTCAAGCTGCGAACCATTGCCGAGGGCGTCGAGGATGCGGCGGTCGCCGAACAGCTGCGCCTCTGCGGCTGCGACGAACTGCAAGGGTACTGGTTGGCGCGCCCAATGCCGGCTGATCAGCTGGCGGACTTCGTTCGTGGCCGCCAGGCACCCTAGCGCGAAGGACGGAAGATGCCGGCCTCGGTGACCATCACGTCGAGCGGCTGGTCGTGCGCCTCGGGGCGGATGCTGTCCAGTCGGGCCACTTCGAAGCCGACCCCAACCACCAGCGGTCGCGGTGCAAGGCCGGGCAGCGTGCGGTCAAAATAGCCGCCGCCGTAACCGATGCGGTAGCCAGCGGCGTCGAAACCGTTAACCGGCAGTAGCAGCGCCTGCGGGACCAGGAAGTCGCCGCTGGCCGGCGTCGGGATGCCATGGCGGTCGGCCCGCATCGGCGTCGCGGGCGACCAGGCACGAAAGCGCAGCGCGCTGCTCTCGTCAATCACCACCGGCAGCAGCGCCGTGAACCCCGGATGCTGCTCGCTGGCCCACTGGGCGATCACCGGCCGGAGGTCGGGTTCCTTGTTCACCGGCCAGCAGAACGCCACGCGCATTCCGGAAAATCGCCGAAAGCCGTCCCGCAAGCGCGTGCAGACGATCGCCGAAAGACGCTCCCACTCGTCGTTCGGCAGCGCCAGCCGGCGCTCGAGCAGCGCTCGGCGAAGCGCGCGTCGTCCGGCGAAGCTGCTGCTGGCGAGACTTTCGGCGGTGATTCCCGGCATCATCCCGGCGGCCATGTGATATGCTCAAGACAAGTTTTCCCGGAAGTCCAGCTTATCATGAAGTTCCGTCACAGCATCCTTTTTGCCCTCGCCGCCTGGTTTCTCGTGCCCATCAGCGCCTTCTCGGTGACTGCAGACGACCAGTTCCTGGCCGCCCGGGACGCTGCTCGCGCTGGCGACAAGGTCAAGCTCGAACGACTGGCGTCAGCGCTGCAGGGCTACGAACTCGAGGGCTACGTCGACTACTGGCGGCTGCTCCTCGACCTCAAGGAAACCGATCCGGCAACGGTCGGCGCCTTCCTCGAACGGAACCAGAACACCTACGTCGCCGAGAAATTGCGCATCGACTGGCTCCGGCAGGTGGGCAAGCAGCAGCGCTGGGCGGAGTTCGACGCCGAGTACGCAAGGCTGGCACAGCCTGAGCAGAGCCTGGCCTGCTACGCGCTGCAAAGCAGGTTGGCGCGTGGCGACGCAAGCGCGCTTGACGACGCCTTGCCGCTCTGGCTGGCCCTGCTCGAACCGCCGGAACCCTGCTACCCGGTGCTGGAAGCGCTGATCGTCGAAAAACGCGTGCTGGCGAATGCCGTCTGGGCGCGGATCCGCAGCCAGTTTGAAGCCAACAAGATCGCGGCGGCGATGTACAGCATGAACTACCTGCCACCGAGCCAGACACCGGACAAGAAGCTAGCACAAAGCATCGCCGACAAGCCGATGCCCTGGCTGATCAGACTGCCAGGCGATTTCTCGGGCAACCGCCTGCAGCGCGAACTGACCGTGCTGGCGATCCAGCGCATTGCGCGCAACGACCCGCGCATGGCGGCCGCGCAGCTGCAGCGGATTTCCGGTTCGCTGCAGGCCGGCGAGAAAGGCTGGGCGTGGACGCAGATTGGCCGACAGGCCGCGCAAGGCCACCTGCCGGAGGCAATGGAGTGGTACCGGCAAGCCGGCGACGCGCCGCTTTCCGACGATGCCGCCGAATGGAAGGTGCGGGCGGCGCTGCGGGCGCAGGACTGGGGCGCTGTCCGGTCGACCATCGAGAAGATGCCGCCGGCGCTTGCCGAGCAGTCGGCCTGGGTCTACTGGTTGGGGCGGGCGTATCGTGCCGGCGGCAGGCTTACCGAAGCGGATGCGCTGTTCGCCCGGATCGCCGGCCAGCCAGACTTCTACGGCAATCTGGCGAGCGATGATCTCGGGCGGCCGATCACCACCCCGCCGAAAGCGGCGCCGCCGAGCAAGGCCGAGCTGGCACAGACTCGTGCCAACCCGGGCGTCCAGAGGGCACTGGCCTTCTTTCGCCTCAACCTGCGTTCGGAGGGCGTCCGCGAGTGGAACTTCGCCTTGCGTGGGATGAGCGACCGGGAACTGCTGGCAGCATCGGAGATCGCCCTGCGCGCCGACATCTACGACCGCGCGATTGCCGCCGCCGACCGCACCCGCCAGGAGCACGACTACTCTTTGCGCTACCTGGCGCCGTTTGGCGATCAGGTCCGCCCGGCGGCGCGCGAGCAGGCGCTGGACGATGCCTGGGTCTATGGCCTGATGCGTCAGGAAAGCCGCTTCATCACCAGCGCCAGATCGCACGTCGGCGCTTCCGGTCTGATGCAGCTGATGCCGGCCACCGCCAAGTGGGTAGCCGGCAAGATCGGCCTCAAGGACTTCAACCAGGCCAGGGTCAACGATACCGAAATCAATTTGCTGCTGGGTACCAGCTACATGCGGCTGGTCCTCGAAAGCCTCGACCATCACCCGGTGCTGGCCTCCGCGGCGTACAACGCAGGGCCCGGCCGGGCACGCAAGTGGCGTGCCGAAGCGCCGCTCGAAGGCGCGATCTATACGGAAACCATCCCCTTCAGCGAAACACGCGACTACGTCAAGAAGGTGATGAGCAATTCGGTCTATTACTCGGCGCTGTTCGACGGCAAGCCGCAGACGCTCAAGAGCCGGCTGGGGGTCATCGCTCCGCGTACCGGTGGCGAAGCCAAGGGCGACGATTTGCCTTAAAATGTCTATTTTCAGACACTTTTTACACCGGTAGGACGCCATGGAACTCAAGAACGTACTGTTGATCGGCGGCAGTGGTTTTGTCGGCGGCTGGATTGCCAGCTGCCTCTCGCAACGCGGCATCGGGGTGACCATCGCTACCCGCCACCGCGACAACACCAAGAAACTGATCATGCTGCCGACGGTGAGCATGGTCGAAGCCAACGTTCATGATCCACAGGTCCTCACCGAGCTGATGCGCGGCCATGACGCCGTGATCAATCTGGTCGGCGTCCTCCACGACAAGGATTCGCGCCTGCCCTACGGCAAGGGTTTCGCTGCCGCACACGTCGATCTGCCGAGAACGATCGTTGGGGCAATGAAGGAAAGCGGCGTCACTCGTCTGGTGCACATGAGTGCGCTCAACGCCGCCCTCGATGGGCCGTCCGAATACCTATGTTCCAAAGGCGAAGGCGAAGCGGTCGTGCGGGCCGCGATGGATCAGCTGGAGATCACGATCTTTCGCCCGTCCGTGATCTTCGGGCCCGACGATGCGTTCCTCAACACCTTTGCCAAATTGCTCAGGACTTTCCCGATTCTGCCGCTTGGCGGTGGCGCGGCGCGCTTCCAGCCGGTCTATGTTGGCGACGTGGCCAGGGTATTCGTCGACTGCCTGACGGTACGCGCCACTTTCGGGCAGACCTACGACCTGTGCGGTCCGCAAGTCTACACGCTGCGCGAACTGGTCGAATACACCGCGCAACTGCTCGGCAAGTCGCGGCGGATCATCGACCTCGGCGACGGTGGCTGGGCCTACCTGCAGGCCGGCCTGCTGTGGCTGCTGCCGAAACCACCGATGTCGCCGGACAACCTGCGCTCGATGGAAGTTGCCAGCGTCACCGACGGATCGCACAACTGTCCGGACTGGCGGCCGACGGCGCTCGAGGCGATTGCTCCCACGTATCTATCGCCGGCCGGGATCGGACAACTGCGCTTGAACCGTTATCGGCTCCGTGCTGGCCGCTGAGCGAACGCCCAAGCGGCTGGCCGCGGAGCCGTCGCGCTGCCGGTGATGCAGGTCTTTGCGGTCGGCGGCGCGGTCCGCGACGAGTTGCTGGGCTTGCCGGTGAAGGACCGCGATTATGTCGTCGTCGGCGCTTCACCCGACGAGATGCTGGCGCGCGGTTTCCGGCCGGTCGGCAGGGGCTTCCCGGTATTTCTGCACCCGCAGTCGCACGAAGAGTACGCACTGGCGCGCACCGAGCGCAAGACCGCGCCTGGCTACAAGGGATTCGCCTTCAGCGCCACGCCCGAGGTCAGCCTGAGCGACGATCTGGCGCGCCGCGATCTGACAATCAACGCCATTGCGCGCGCTGCCGATGGCTCGCTGATCGATCCCTACCAGGGGGTCGCGGATCTGACCGCCGGCATGCTGCGCCACGTCGGGCCGGCTTTTGTCGAGGATCCGGTGCGCGTTCTGCGCCTGGCGCGGTTCGCGGCGCGCTTCACCAGCTTCACGGTGGCGCCGGAGACGATGGCCCTGATGCGTACGATGGTCGCCAGCGGCGAAGTCGATCACCTGGTCGTCGAACGCGTCTGGCAGGAACTCGCCAAGGGGCTGATGGAACAACGACCGTCGCGGATGTTCGCCATTCTCCGGGAGAGCGGCGCGCTGGCCCGGCTGCTACCCGAGCTGGACCGTCTGTACGGCGTACCACAGCGCGCGGACTACCACCCGGAAATCGATACCGGGGTGCATGTGATGATGGTCGTCGACCAGTCTGCGCAGCGCGACTGCCCGCTGTCGGTTCGCTTCGCCGCCCTGCTTCACGACCTCGGCAAGGGGACCACGCCGGACGCCGACCTGCCGCGTCATCCCGGTCACGAGGAGCGCAGCGTCGAGCTGGTCCGCAAGGTCTGTGCGCGCCTCAAGGTCCCGGTCGACTGCCGTGAACTGGCGATCCTGGTGGCGCGTCATCACGGCAACATTCATCGCGGCCCGCAGCTGACCGCGGCGACGATCGTCCGCCTGCTGGAGAGCACCGACGCGCTGCGCCGGCCCGGCCGCTTCGACCAATTGCTGCAGGCCTGCGCATGCGACTTCCATGGTCGTCTCGGCTGGCAGAACGTTCCCTATCCGGCAGCGCCACTTTTTCGCCAGGCTCTTGCGGAGATCCGCCGCGTCGACGTGGCGGCGATAGCGCGCAGCTGCGCCGAACCGGCGAAGATCAGCGCATGCGCGCACCAGGCGCGGGTAGCGGCAGTGGCCAGGATGCTGGACGGGCCAGCGAGTCAAACTTCGTAGCGCGGCGACAACCGATCCCCGCGCCAAAGCCAGCGCTGCGCCCGCTCTGAGTTCTGGTCCCGGAGCGTGCCCCCGGCGAACTCCTGCGAGCCGTCGATGGCGAAGGTGCTTGCCGCGGATCAGGCGGCGCAGCAGGTCGACATGGGCATGTTCGAGGCGCGCGCCATCGATCTCGCGCAGCAAGCGCAGTTTGGCCTCGAACGGCGGGCGGTTCATTTCGCGGCTCACCTTGCGCCGGGACGCGGATCTGTCCGCTGACGACGCGCTCGCAGGCCTCCCAGTCGTCAGCCACGTTGGCGAGGTGCGCGAACCCCAGGTGGTCGGCAAAGCG
>DPSD01000611.1:430-7711 GCA_003538495.1 Accumulibacter sp. | reverse complement strand
CGACCGCCGCCGCTGCCGCATCGGTAGGGCCTTCGTCCCACGCTGCCGCCGGGATCGATCTTCCGGTGGCAGCGTGGGACTCGGCCATTGTTTCAACCTCGAAACGCTTTGGTCGGGGAGTCTGGATTAATGCGGGACGTAACAGGGCCGCCCACTCGTTGCCGTGGCTGGCATGGTACCAGAGCGTATGGCCGATCTTCGCAAGATCGCCCAAGGCATGGTGCTACGCCATCGGCTCGCCGATAGCGCGCCCCGTCGCTCTTGCCAACCTGGTGAGCACGAGCGGCGCAAAGACTGGTCTCCATCGGTTTCGTATCCAGACTTCCGGGGCCGAGCTTCGGAGCGGCAAGTAACCACTTGATTCCCAACGCATTAGCTTGGAGGACCAATTCATCCTTTGCTCTCCAGCCAATTAGTTGGAGGCTGGTCGCGATTCTGCTAGTCTGCCACGGGCGACCCTGGAGATGCTTGTGCGGCTATCCCGTCGATTGCCCCAGCTGCTCGCATGACCCCAAACCACTTCGAGGAAAACAAGAAATGTTTGCCAGCAAATTGCGCTTTGTCACGGCCGCGCTGCTGCTTGCCGCTGCGTCATCGACCGCAGTCATTGGCGGCGCGTCTGCGGCGACCGAGGGGGTGGCCAAGCCAGTCGCTAATAACGAGGCCAAGATGGCCGACTTCCTGTTTGTCGAGAACGCCAGGGCGATGAGCCACGCGAACGGCAAATTGACCCTGAAGGACGTCAGTCCGGCGGCGCTGCTGTTCTCCGGTCGCCCTGATCGCGTCGCCGGCCGCATGGCCACCAGCGAATTCGTTCCTTTCTCGAGTGAAGGCAAGGACAGCTTTCTGGCCAACCCGCCGAACGCCAATTTGTCGATTTTCGGTGCCGGCAGACTGATTGACGTGGTCGTGGTGCCGAGCAATCCGGTCCGCATCGGCAAGGTTTGACCTACGTCGTTAGCGTGCTGCTAGGCGAGATGTCGGCCAGGGGTGAGTTGTCCTCGTTGTTCATTGACGTCACCGGCATGCCGCTGACGTCGGTGTCCCACGCCGGAGCCGCCCGGCGCTCCGACTATCGTCGTTAGGTTTCGAGCGCCAGGCAAGGCGCCGGGGGGTGCCTGTTTCGCCTGACACCTTGGCGCCGGTTTCGCCGCTCCAGGCGTCTTCGGTGTCTTCGGCCAGCCGCCGTGTTCCTGCAGGAGACGTCCATGAAACCACACGCCTTCGTCGCCATGCCCTTCGGCAGCAAGCCGGGGCACGACGGGCAGCCGATCGACTTCAATCGGGTCTACGTCGAATATCTCCAGCCGGCACTGGAGGCCGCTGGTCTCGAAGTCTTCAGGGCCGACCAGGAACTGCGCGCCGGCGATATCCGGGCCGATCTGTTCCAGGAGCTGCTGCTCGCCGATCTGGTGGTCGCCGACCTGACGCTCGACAATCCGAACGTCTGGTACGAACTGGGCGTCCGGCACGCGCTGCGCGCGCGCGGCGTGGTGCTGGTGCAGGGGCCGCGGCCCGAGCAGCCTTTCGACATTTATACCGACCGCAAGCTGCGCTACGCGCTGCGCGATGGTGCGCCCGATCCGGCGACCCTGGCGGCGGACTGCGCGGCGCTGACGGCGATGGTCCGTGCCAGTATGGCCAGTTCGACACGGCGCAAGGTGAGCCCGGTTTTTCAGTTGATCCCGAACCTAGAGCAGCCGCCATGGCGGCAGCTGTTGCTGGTCGAGCGCAACGAGTTTTCGGACACCTTCGCCAACTGGTCGCGGCGAATGGAAGTCGCGCGTCAGAAGAACCGTCCCGGCGATATCCTGGTGCTCGCCGACGAAACACCGGTGCGCGCCCTTCGCCTGGAAGGCAAGCGCAGCGCCGGCCATGCGCTACTCAAGCTCAAGCAGTACGAGCTGGCGCTGGAGCAGTTCGAAACGGCGCTGGGCGTCGATCCCGACGACCAGACGAGCCGTGAACAGAAGGCCGTCTGCCTGTGCACCCTGGGGCGCTATGATGAAGCCCGCGAATGGGTCCGACAGCTCACCCACGATTACCCGCGCGACCCCGAATGCTGGGCACTCGCCGGCCGTGTCGAGATGGAAAACTGGACTTCGCGCTGGCGGCAGCCGGGCCTGACGCCCGCTCAGATGCATGCCGCCGCCAGCCAGGAGAATGCCGCTCTCGGCGCGGCGATCGAGCCCTATTACGGCGCCTTCGTCGCCGATCCGGCGCATCACGTCTCGGGGATCAATGCCCTGACGCTGCAAGTGCTGCGCCAGCACTGTGCCGGAAAGAGCAGCCGGACGGTGATTGACAATCTCACTGGTGGCGTGTTGTGGGCCAGCCTGAGCGCACAGGAGCGCGACCGCAAGAGTTACGCAGCGCGCGCCAGTTATGCGCAGTTGTGCCTGTTGGTCAATTCGCTCGAAAGCGTTCGCGACGAGTACGGCAACATGGTCGCGGCCGCCAACCGCGACTGGTTCGCGCTTGATTCGAGTCGGGAGACGCTGGCGCTGCTACGCGACATCGACTTTCGCCCCGCCGAGACGTCCGTCGCACTGACCATCGTCGAACGCGAGATCGCGCGCAGCAGTCCGCCTTTCGAACCGAGGCAGGTGCTGCTGTTCAGCGGCCACATGGTCGACGCGCCCGGGCGTCAGCCAGCGCGCTTCCCTGCTGCGTGCGAGCATCTCGCCGCCGAGAAGATCGCCGAGACCCTCGACCGGCTCGCTGCCGGCCCGGGCGACCTGGCACTGGCGCAGGCGGCCAGCGGCGGCGACCTGCTGTTCCTTGAGGCTTGCCAGGCGCGCGGCGTCCGCCTGCAAGCGATGCTGCCCTTCGACGAACCTGAATTCATCGAGCGCTCGGTCTTGCCGGCCAGCAATGGCGAACACTGGCGACAACGCTACTTCAGCCTGACCAGAGGCATCGACAATCAGCCGCTGATCATGCCGGCTGAACTCGGTACCCTGCCGAAAGACCTTCGTGGCGAGGAGGCGAACGCTTTCGAGCGCTGCAACCTCTGGCTGCTATACACCGCGCTGGCCTGGGGTATCGACAAGGTGCGCTTCGTCTGTCTTTGGAATGGCGGTGGCGGCGACGGCCTGGGAGGTACGGCGCACATGTATCAGGAAGTCAAGCGGCGGACCGGACGGGTGAGCTGGATCGATACGCGGACGCTGTGGTGAGCGCGGCGGCGCCGGTGGGGCTTCTCCAGGGCGCAGCTGCGCACGACGCGGCGACGGCATCCGCATCACGGTTGCTGCAGTGTGGCGATCCGGTACTCGGCCAGCAGTCGGTCGGCGCGCGCCGAGTGGGGCCGTCCCCTGCCTTTGGTCTGGTAAGCCTGGCTTGCTTCGCGGCCGCACCAGGCGAGAATGACTTCGGGGTCGCTGGGGTGCTCGGGAAGGTAGCGGCTCAGGTCGTACACTTCGCCGTTGATTGCCATCCAGCAATCGTCGGCTTCCCGGTGCCTGCCGACTTCGGCGAGCGAGCGCGACGCGTCGGCCGTGGCGGCAGTTGTCGGAGCGCCAGCTGCCGAAGCCGGGGTGGCTAGCGCTGTCTCCGCCACTCTGGCCGGCAGCCACCAGTGGCTGGCGGCGAAGCCGACGACGGCGAGCCAGAACGATAGCGTGGCAAGGATGAACAGGCGGCGGGTCATCGGAAGTCGAAGCTCTCGAAATGGATCGCGCCGTCCGCAACCCCACGCCGCCGAAGAGCCGGGGTGAGCGCCGCCAGCAGCGCCGCTGGTCCGCACATCTGGACTTGCCTTTCGGCCAGCCGGGAGACCTCGTCCAGCAGTCGGTCGACGGCGGGCGGGCCCTCGTCGGAAGCATCGATCACCAGTTCGAGCTGTCGGTCCTGGCTGGCCAGGAGCCGGAGCTCGTCGAGAAAGGCGGCATCGCCACCATGGCGATCGCGGCGATAGAGGTAGATCAGGGTGGTCGGCTGCCGGCAGCGGTTGGCGCGCAATGCGGCGATGAACGGGGTGATGCCGATGCCGCCGGCCACCCAGAGTTGCGGCGCGGCATGCACTTCGTCCAGAAAGCTGCCGAACGGTCCCTCGAGATGCACCAGCACCCCGGGTTCGATGGTCTGGATTCGGCGGGAGCAGGGGCCCAGCGCCTTGACGCTGACCCGCAGGCGGCCCTGGTCGTCGATGCCGCTGACGGTGAACGGGTGGTATTCGCCGCAGCCGCGGTAGTGGACTCCGTCGCCGAAGGCGGCCAGGACGAACTGCCCGGGGCTTACCGCCAGCGCCGCGGCGCAGGGTGCCAGCGCCGCTTCGATCATTCCTGTCGCGCGCGCCTCGACCTGTGTCACCCGATAGGGGTGAGCCGCCAGACCAAGGTCGCTGGCCAGCAGGCGCCAGCCCAGTGCGGCCATCGCCAGCAACAGCAGGGTCAGCAGCAGCCGGTCGTTGCCGAGCAGGACGTAGACGTGCGTCAGGCCGAGCACGACGCCGGCGCCGAGAACGAAATGAAAGCTGCGCCAGCGCCGGTACGGGAGCTGCATGGCGAAAGTCGTCGTCAGGCCGAGCATTAGCAGCAGCAGCCCGCCCCAGCCCAGCCACAGTGGCCACGACTGCGCGCGCGGATCGAGCGTCTGCCAGGCCAGCGGTGGTGCTTCCGCCCAGCCGTCGAGCGCCAGCGCCAGCGGGTGGCAGAGCAGCAGCAGGTAGGCCAGCAGACCGCAGCGGTGATGCCAGCGATAGCTCAGTTCAAGGCCGCCCAGCAGCCTTGCCAGGCGGGCCTCGCGGACCATCAGCAGCAGGCTGGCGACCAGCAGGCCAGTCCCCGCCCAGCCGCTGACGATGCCGACGCTGCGCCACGGCGTCAGGCCGTCTGGGAAGGCCCAGCCGACACCAGCGACCGTGATCGACAGGGCGGCCAGCGGCGCGAGCGCGCGCCGGGCGGTGGCCAGGCGTGCGCCGGTCACTGCAGTCGGCCACGGGCGCGCAGTTTCTCGCAGCCCGATTCGCGCGGCTGTTCGAGGACGACCCCGGCCTGGCGGGCGCGCTCGGCCATTTCGGCGTGGTGAACGTTCTGATAGGCCTTGCAGTCCTGGTATGTCGCGAAGCTGCGCATCTGCCGCTGGTGCTCGACGCGCTCGTCCGGAGTCATGAACTGCCAGCCGTAAGTGTTCTGGCGAGCGGCGTGCCAGGGACCGTCGGCCAGAGCGTCAGCGACCAGGGGCAGCCACAGCGCGTAAGCCAGCAGGGTCATGCGAGCAAGTTCGGTCATCGCCAGGTGTCGTAACGTGAATCCAGTTCCCGACGCCGGGGCCAAAGGCCGGTGCCGGGCGTGCTCTGCTGTCGGAGGAAGGCGGCGATGAATCGACGACCTCGTCTCGCCATGAGTCTGACGAGCGCCGATTATGCCGCAGTGTGGAACTCATCACGCGGGGATCATCATGCCTGCTTCCGGTAGCGGGGACAAGTCGCGCGCCTCGGGTACGGTGCGCCGTGTCGTGCTGTCGCGGGTACTTGGCGGTCGCCTGCGTGCGCTCGACGGGTTTCGACCCTTGAAATATTGCTGTAGAATCGTGTGCTTTTCGTATGCAGCGCGGCGCAATGACCGTGCGGATGTGGACGCGAAACGGACTCGGAGGAGTCTCCAGATGCTCTGTTTGCCGGCCTGTTGGTGCTTCGCAAGCACACGTGACGAACCGTTGCAACGTGAATTCTCCTGGTTTCGAAGCATTGCTTGAAAGCAGCGTGCTTTCCGCCTCTTCGGTGTGGCTGCCCCGTCCAGCATTGCCTGAACGGTCTGGTTTTTCGGCGAAGCCAGGGTCCACCCACCTTTCAGCCCGTATCACAAGGATTCTTAATGGAAACGAACGCTGCCAATACCGACACCGATGCACCCGCCCCTGGCATAGCGGCGGTCAACGCGCTCGAGCGGCGCATTGACCTGTCAATAGCCATTGCTGATCTCGAAAAAGACGTCGACCTGCGCCTGAAGCGTCTCGGCAAGAACATGAAGATGTCGGGCTTCCGTCCGGGCAAGGTGCCGGCACATATCATCAAGCAGCAGTATGGCGATCAGGCGCGTAACGACGCCTTGAGCGAAACGCTCAAGGGTTTGCTCAGCGATGCCGTGACGGCGCAGCGTTTGCGCGTTGCAGGGACGCCCAAGATCGAGGCGAAGAATGACGGAAGCACGTCGCACATCGAGTTCTCGGCGACTTTCGAGGTGTTTCCGGAAATCACGCTGAGCGATATCGGCCATCTGGAAATCGAGCGGCCGGTTCTTGAAGTCGGCCCTGTCGAAATCGAGGGCACCATCGAGATCCTGCGCAAGCAGCGTGTGCGCTATGAGCTTGTCGACCGCGCTGCAGCCAATGCCGATCGGGTGAGCATTGATTTTCTCGGCAAGAAGGATGGCGTCCCATTTCAGGGTGGTCAGGGCCAGGATTACCAGTTCGTGCTCGGCGAAGGACGGATGTTGCCTGACTTCGAGAACGCCGTGGTTGGTACCCGTCCGGGCGAAAGCAAGTCCTTCGAGATGACCTTCCCGGCCGAGTACTTCTCCAGGGAACTCGCGGGTCAGACGGTGACCTTCGAGATCACCGTCAAGGAAGTCGGGGAACCGATCTTGCCCGAAGTCGACGCCGAATTCGCCAAGTCTCTCGGGGTGGACGACGGTGACCTCGCCAAGATGCATGCCGAGATCGAGGCCAACCTCCGGCGCGAGGTGAAGAAGCGCTTGCAGGCCAAGATCACGGCGCAGGTGATGGACTCGCTGCTGCAGGCCAACCCGATCGATGTCCCGATGGCGCTGGTTGAGAGAGAGATCGAGCGCCTGACGCAGTTGGCACGCCACGATATGGAACAGCGCGGGATGAAGGTGAAGGACGTGCCGATGCAACGCGAGTGGTTTGTCGAACAGGCGGAGCGCAGGGTACGCCTCGGGCTGATCCTTGCCGAGATCGTCAAGCACAACGAACTGCAGGCGAGACCGGAGCAGGTGCGCGCGCTGGTCGAAGACGCGGCGCAAAGTTATGAGCATCCGCAAGAGGTTGTCCGCTGGTACTATGCGCAGCCCGAGCGACTCGGTGACTTCGAGAGCGCAGCAATCGAGGCCAACGTGGTTGCCTGGATGCTGGCTGGCGTGAGGGTGCATGACAAGCCGGCGGCCTTCGCTGAATTGATGGGCCAGACATCCTGAATAGGCAGGGGTCTGCAAGCAGAGGAGTCGAGATGAGCATTGACCACGTCAGCAGCTGGAATCCGCAGGGACTGGGTCTGGTACCGATGGTGATCGAGCAGAGCGGTCGTGGCGAACGGGC
>DPSD01000611.1:0-138 GCA_003538495.1 Accumulibacter sp. | reverse complement strand
AGAGCGGTCGTGGCGAACGGGCCTACGACATCTACTCCCGCTTGCTGAAGGAACGGGTGATCTTCCTGGTTGGCCCGGTAAATGATGTAACGGCCAATCTGGTGGTGGCGCAACTACTCTTTCTGGAAGCCGAGAATC
>DPSD01000610.1:2387-5101 GCA_003538495.1 Accumulibacter sp. | reverse complement strand
TTCAACGAAGCCCGCTCCGAAGAGCGGGATGAGACATCCTGAACGGGTACATCTGCGATGCCCGGATCACCCTTCAACGAAGCCCGCCCCGAAGAGCGGGATGAGACGATTGCCAGACATAAGCGCCCAGGCAGTATCCGAGAGCCTTCAACGAAGCCCGCCCCGAAGAGCAGGATGAGACCCGTTGTCGAGCAGGATGGCGCCGTTGAGCAGCGACCTTCAACGAAGCCCGCCCCGAAGAGCAGGATGAGACAGTGTGGTTTCCAGCCCAGGTATATCTGCTGGGACCTTCAACGAAGCCCGCCCCGAAGAGCAGGATGAGACGCGCTGGCCTACCCATTTACCGTGCTGGAGGACAACCTTCAACGAAGCCCGCCCCGAAGAGCAGGATGAGACGAGAATCACCTATACGAGATGCGCCCTACCAGTTAACCTTCAACGAAGCCCGCCCCGAAGAGCAGGATGAGACAGCCCATCCGTAGCTGTCTGATGCCGCGGCCAAAATCGGCCGTTGCGCGCGTACCTGCTCACCTTGCGTACCGCGCCGTGCATTGTACTGACCATATCGGTCTCAAGCGATTGATACTTCTGAAGTATCCAGGTGCGCGAACCCCCCAGCATTTCCGCGTCCACTTGGGGTTCGCGGAGACAGTGGCTTTGCCCAGCCCAGTACCCCCCCGTAGTCACTGCTTCCGATCCGCTCGGCGCGCCATCGGCTTACACCTAGAGTCGTCGATTCCCGGTCATCCAGTCTTTCCGCACCCAGGATCAGCGCGCGCAGGCTGTCCAACCCGAGCCATTCGGCGCAGGTCGGGTAGACCCAGTGGTGGTGCCGGTCCATGCCGACCGTGCGGCCGTTGACCATCGGCCACAGGGGAAGCGACTCCCAAGCCAGCCAGTAGGCCCCCAGGACTCCGAACTTGGGTGCGGAAGTGACCGCATTGGCGGACGCAGCCGCGTCGATTCGGGCTGCAGCGTCCCAGCCCCAGGCCTGCAGGCCCCTGTCGTCGTAGCGCCAGGGACCGATCAGACCTTCCTGCAGCTTCAGCCTGACATTCTGCTTGAGCAGCGACGCCATGATCGCGCGCGCGTTGGCGATGAACTGATGCCGTCCTCCGAGCAGCCGCAAGCCGGTCGGACGAAGCCCCCCGGCGGTCTCGGCGGCGTATGCCCCCAGCCACTCGCTGGGCATCTGGCTGCCGAGTTGCCGGTAGCCTTTCGCTCCGTCGATCTTTCGAGGGTCATCGATCAGGGTCACTTCCGGGGCCGTCAGGCGCGACTGCAGTCGCTCGGCGAGGAAGTCGATCACGTCAGCCTCCCAATCCAGCTCGGGGTACGGACCGACCCAGCGCAGCCTCGCGCCTGGCAGCAGACGCAAAGCCCCGTAGGCGGCCATGACCGCAACGGGATTGTTGGCTCGCAATGCAGTCAGCTTCATGCCTGCTCCTCCGTGCTCACCGTCCAGTCGGCGAGCCGTACCAGGGCCTCCAGATAGGCCAGTCCCCAGGGGCCGTAAGCCCGCTGCAAGCAGGTCGAGGACTCTGCCCATCCATCCAGCTGTCGCCACAGGCCGATGTCCGGCGCCGCAGGCAGCAGCGGTCTGCCATGGCCGTGGTGGCTGCCCACCAGGTAGCGCACCAGCGGGTCCTTCTGGTGGACGGCCGAGGCCATCTCGTGTCGCCAGCCACGCGGCAGGCTGAGCCAACGGGTATCGCCACCGGGGCCTTTCGCGAGCAGGACCAAGCCGTCACCGCCGACCATGGCCTGCCAGCGGCGATCCTGCTTGCCGGTGTCGTGTCCGGCGCCGGCCCGGCGCATGCTCTCGACGAGTTCGTCGTCGAGTCCGCTGCCCTGTGCCAGTGTGGCGGCGCGCGCGCCGACCGCTTGCTGATGTTCCCTCAGAGTTACCTTGCGGAGCGCACTCCGGCTGCTCCACTCCGACGCCCGTAACACCACGCAGCCGCCGGGATAACCCAAGACGCGCCCCGGTTCGCCAGCGAGTTTTCCCGTCAGGCGCGCCAGGTTCTGCCAGGCGGCATCACCGGCGTCCTCATCGTCCAGCAGCGCGCGAATCTCGCCGGCCAGCTCGGGATGGACGGACGGATGCAGCCGCACCCGCCGCGTCGTGTCGCCGACATCGGTGACGGTAGCCTTGGTGCGCGGTGCCCAGCCGTACCGATCGCAACCTCCCATTTCCGTTGGCAGCACCAGGGTATCCCCGGCTCGTGCATCGCCGGTGCGGATGTCCTGTGCTTCTTCACCGTCCCAGCGGATGCACTTGCGCTCGCGGCCGTTGTCGCGCCCGACCGGTTCGCCGCCTTCGATGTCGGCGATCTCTGCGCTCCAGCGCCGCAGCGCGTAGAGCGGCACCGCCAGCAGCTCGTGCCGGGCGGGTGGCGCCGCCTCGATCGACGCCTTGGCCCAGTCCGCGCGCCAGCACAGGTAGACATCCGCCGAGCCGGATTTCCAGCCATGCAGCCAGGGGGCGACGTTGATGCCGTGGTGGACGGATGTCCGCGACAGCATGTCGACGTGAGCGGGCAGCAGGGTCGGCGCCTCTTGCTCGTCTTCTTGCGGAGGCGGCTGTTCGGCCATCACGCGGCCCATGGCGCCGATGCCGAAGTCGACGGTCTTGGGCTTGCCGGTCGCCACCGCGCTCAGCCATTTCCAGGCGCGCTCGATGTCCTCGCCGTAAATGGGATCGGATTTCTTCT